>JAEWSV010000053.1 GCA_023398155.1 Spirochaetota bacterium | reverse complement strand
TCCCTGGACCGCGATATGGCCCGCCGCTTCGCGGAGCTCGGCGCTTCCCTGCAGATCGGGCTCCAGACGGCGCGTCAGGAAGTCTCCGAAAAGGTCGGCCGGAAATTGGACCGCGGCGCCTTCGCCTCAAAGATAGCCCTCCTCAACGAAGAGGGCGCGGTCTTCGGCCTGGACCTCATCTACGGTCTGCCGGGCGACGACCTAGCGGGCTTCAAGTCCAGCTTGGACTTCGCCCTGTCCCTCTACCCGAACAACCTGGACTTGTTCCGCCTCGCGGTGCTCCCGGGCACCGCGATGGGGGACGACGCCGCGGCGCTCGGCCTCATCGCGGACGCGGACGTCCCCTATCTCGTCCGATCCACCGCGACCTTCAGCGCCGCCGACCTGGACGCGGCGGAGCGGCTCTCGGCCGCGGCCGATCTCTTCTATAACAAAGGCCGCGCCGTGGCCTGGTTCAACCAGGCGCTCAATCCCCTCGGCGATAAGGGCGCGGCCTTCCTTTCCGGCTTCGCCGATTTCTTGGACCGCGCGCTCGCGGAGAGGCGGCCGGCGGCTCGCCCCGGGAATTCTCCCGGCGGACGATGGGCGTCCCTCCTGGAACCGCAGCGACCGGGTGCCCCGGCCGACCCCGTAGCCCTGGAGCGCCTGCAACTCGCCTACCTGGATGAGCGATTCGAGGAGGCCGAGCTCGACTATCTCTTGCCGGCAATCTGGGATGTGGTGCGATTCCACGGCGCCTGGGGACGGGCGCTCGCGGACAACATGGCCACCGACATCGATTTCTCGTACGATCCTGACGACGTGCTCGGCGGAGGCGCCATGGACCTGGAGGAGTTCGCTTCCCTGGCCCACCCGCGGCCTTGCCATGTCCGCGTGACGCCGGGCGACGACGAACCGATGGTGCGGATCTCGTAGGGCCGTGCCCCTTGAAGGGCCGCGACGTAAAAGCTAAGCTCGCGCCATGCCCTTAGCCCAATCTGGAATCTCCGCTCCCGAGAGCAGGCTCACCGCTTCCCATCTCATCGTCATCGGCGAAAGCATCCTCGTCGGCCTCGTATCCGGCATCGTAGTCACGGCCTTCCGGCTCGTGCTCGGCCGCGCGGAAGACCTCCGGCTCGCAGTCTACCGTGCGCTCAGGACGGCCTCTCCCGGTACCCTGGCCGCGTGGTTTTTCCTGCTCGTCGCGGTGGGCCTCCTGCTCGGATGGATGGGCGTTCGCCGTCCGATGATCCGGGGTAGCGGCATTCCCCAGCTCAAGGGCGCGCTCGGCGGGAGCCTGCGCATGGACTGGGTCCGCGAGCTTCCGCTCAAGATAATCGGCGGTATCCTGGCCATAGGCTCAGGCCTATCACTCGGGAGGGAAGGACCGTCGGTCCAGATCGGATCCTACGTCGGGAGGGCGATGCTCGATATTCCCCAAGGCAGCCCCCGGAACCGCAAGTATCTCTTGGCGAGCGGCGCGGCCGCCGGACTCTCCGCCGCCTTCAGCGCTCCTCTCGCGGGGGTCCTCTTCGCGCTCGAGGAGCTCCATAAATGTTTTTCCCCGTTGCTCCTGGCCTGCGCGATGGGGGCGGCGGTGGCGGGGGACGCCGTGGCCAGTCGGTTCTTCGGCTTGGGGCCGGTCTTCGACTTCGCCGTCATCGAGCCCTTGGCCGCGGTCCGTTTCCCTTGGATCGCCGCGCTCGGCGTCCTCTGCGCGCTCGCGGGCGATCTGTTCAAGCGTTCCCTGTACGCCTCGGCCGATCTGTATCGCTTCTTCCGGATTCCGGCCCCGGCCCGCCCCGTCCTGCCGCTCCTCGCGTCGATTCCGCTCGGACTGTACCTGTTCGAGGCGACCGGCGGAGGGCATCGCCTAATCGAATCCTTGGCGGCGGGACCTTACCCGCTTCGCGCGCTCCTCCTCATCTTCGCGGTGAAATTCCTCTTCACCGCCCTCTGCTACGGATCCGGCTCTCCCGGCGGCATCTTCCTGCCGCTCCTGGCCTGCGGAGCCCTCCTCGGGGCGGCCTTCGGCGCTTCGCTGGCCGCGCTCGGGTTCGCCGAAAGCGGTGAGGGACTCAATTTCGCCATCCTCGGCATGGCCGCGTTTTTCGTCGCCGTGGTCCAGGCTCCGCTCACCGGCGCCGTGCTCATCTTGGAGATGTGCGGCAATTTTAACCACTTGGCGGGCTTAGTGCTCGCTTGCATGGCCGCGTTCGTAACGACCGAAGCCCTGCGTTCGCGGCCGGTTTACGACACGCTGCTCGATCGCATACTGTCGGAACAGGGACCAAAGCGGCAGCCCGATGTGTGCGATAAAAGTTCTTAAAAGTTCGATAATCGAACAATATTAATTGACAGGTAAACAAAACGGGGTGATCATGGTCCAATAAGGAGGGGCCATGACCGACGTCCTCGTGCGGACGCGCGCACTGCGCAAGGAATTTTCCGGCGTCCCCGTCCTCCGCGACGTGGATGCCCAGATCCGCCGCGGCGAGATCCTCGCCCTCATCGGCGAGAACGGCGCCGGCAAGTCCACCTTCATGAAGATCCTTTCCGGCATTTACCAGGCCACTTCGGGCGATCTGGAATTCGATGGCCGCGCGGCCCTATTCAGTACGCCGGCCGAAGCGAGGGGGGCCGGCGTCAGCATCGTGCCGCAGGAATTCAACCTGGCCGCGGACCTCACGGTGGCCGAAAACGTCTTCCTGGGGACGGAGCTCCGCGGCCGGTTCGGCCTCCCCGACCGCGAGCTGATGCGGAAAAAGACCGCCGAGCTCCTCTCGGAACTGGGCGCGAACGTTTCCCCCGACGACCGTATCGAGAACCTTTCTGCGGCGCAGAAGCAGCTCGTGGAAGTCTGTAAGGCGCTCGCCTTCGACGCGAAGCTCCTCATCCTGGACGAACCGACGACGGTGCTCACCATGGTGGAGATCGATCGGCTCTTCACCCTTATGCGCGGCCTTAAACGGCGCGGCATGACCATGGTCTACGTCTCGCACAAGCTGGCGGAGGTCAAAGAGATCTGCGACCGCCTTCT
>JAEWSV010000030.1 GCA_023398155.1 Spirochaetota bacterium | reverse complement strand
CGACGAGGTCCGCCGTATGCTCGCTCCCGTCGTCCAGCCGTATCCCTACCGCGGTGCCGTTTTCCACGATGATGTCCGCGACCCGGCTTGAATAATGGATCGCGCCGCCGAGCGCGATGAACTTTCGCTCCATACGGCGACTGAGCGCGAGCGATCCGCCCTCGGGGTAGCCTCCGTTCTTCTCGTGCTGCCAGGCGAGCATCATGATGAGGGCGACGGCGGGGAAGTCTCCCAGATCGCCCAGTATCCCGGCGATTCCCTCGCGGAGATGGGGATCGGTAAAGCGCTTTGAGAAGTCCCGGATCGTCACCTCGTTTAGATCTTTGAAGTCGGCGAAGAAGGGCTTCATGGTCTTCATCATGAGCAAGAAATCTCGCGGCCCCATGAGCTCGGCGGGTTTCTCTAAGACGCCGGAGAAGTCGGCGAACTTCTTGATGCGGTCGATGAAGAGATTGATTTCGCCTTCATCCTCGCTCGCCAGTTCCAGCATGTGGGAACGAAACAGCTCGGCATCGGCATAGACCGTAAAGGTCTTCCTGTCCGCGTAAGAGCCCGTTTCGATTCGGGTGAACACCTCGTGGTCGATGATAGGCGTCCCGCAAGGGCGCCCACCTCATCGAGATATTTTCTCATCGGCGTTCCGGTTTTCGTGCCGACGAGCCAGTGGATGCACCCGTCGATGGTGTACCCGCCGCGCTCCCAAGAGGTGCAAAGCCCGCCGGGAAGAGAGTGCTGCTCGAAGATAGTAGCCTCGTAGCCGTTCATCCGCGCGTAGATTCCGCAGGCGAGCCCGGCAACGCCGGATCCGATGATGATCATGCTTTTGCTCATTTCATGAACTCCTTGGCGAGCTCGAGGGTCGATTTCGGCGAGCCCGGCCCGCGCGACGTCCCCTCGAATCGGAGGAGGAGCCCGTCGCTTTCCCTGCACCAATAATCGGTGCTGAAGAATGCAGCCGGCACCCCGGAGATGGATACCTTGATCCTTACGGCCTCCGCTGCGAGCCCGTCGCATTCGATCGTCTCCCTGCCGGCCCGTTTCGCGGTCATCTTGTACGCTTTTCCGTTTGAAGGATCGACCGTCCAGAAAGCGGTCTTCGGTTCTCCGCCGCGGAAGAATCCTCCCAAACACACGCCGGGGGCGGCGAACCAGGGAGCGTCGTCGACGGCGTCCTCGGCTACGGGACGTTTGCCCGGCATGAAGCCCTTCGAACGTATGACGTTGCCGGCGCGCGTGAAGATGCCGCTTCTCCCCTCGGGATACGTATAGACCCATTCCCGGGTGGAAAAATCCGCGGCGAGGGCGAGGCGATGGGTCTCCGGAGAGAGCGAGTCCCGTATGGTGACCGAGTACCCTTCCCCGTCAGCGTCACGGTCCATCTCGAAGGTTTGGATCGATCGCGCCTCTCCTATCGTTTGGAGGTAGCGGTACTCGATCGCGAAGATGAGGCGCGGGAATAGCAGGAACGCGAACGCGATGGCCGTCTTTTTCATGCCCGCTTTTCTCCTTATACGCGAGTGAGATTCGTATAATGCCGGTACATCATTTTTCCGTATCGAACGCTTTCTTTCTTGAGGAACGAGTAGATTCTGAAGTAGGGATAATCGCTCGGCAGCAGGGAATCGGGGAGCGGCGGCTCGGTGTCGTACACATGGACGATGAAGGCGAGCCATGCGGCGCCCATCCGGTTGAAGATATCCGCGTCCGTTTCCGGTTCCGCTGCGAGCAGCTGCCTGAGATCCTGATAAAAGGATTCAAGGAAGGCGGCCCGTTCCCGCACTTTCCAGATTTTCGCCAAGAGCGCGAGTTCATCATCATCGACTCTTTCCACGGGGAAGAAGTGGATGTTCGCGGAAAGTCCCGCCGTCCTGAATTCTTCCTTGAGCGCGGCGGCGTCTATCCGTAGGTTGATATAGGCGTTTTGCGCGAATCGAACGAAACCCGTATCCTCGAGGAGCGACCTGGTCCAGGCCCGCTCCTTTTCTTGTTCAGTCTCGAAGGAAAAAACCGCGACGATGAATCCCTTATTCTTGATCTTCGTTCTTTTTTCCACGTTGCCCATCACTTCCATCTGGAGCGAAGCGGCGCGATAGCGGGTCGTCTCCCCCGTCCTGTCCGCGATTATGGTTCCCGCCTTCTTCATCCGCGATAGGTTCGTCCGGACGGTCCCCTCCTGTATCCCGAAGTACCGAGCGAAATCATAGAGCAGTCCGAGCGTCGCGTGCTGAATGCCGAGGAAGCGTAACTTGCTCATGGAGGCTGAGAACATCAGGGGAAAGTGAAGTACCTCATGGGTCGCTACCGGGTACCTCTCAATGAAAGTCACTTTTTTGATCCGTTACGAAAAATTTTATACATATGGTGATATTGTAACACTCGGATTTCAGCTTGTCAAAGGAGTCCGCCCCCTTTTTGACGCCGGCGGTAGGCGCCGTAATATTTGACGGCGGTCATCGCCATCGCTACATTTCCAAGGTACCGGGAGTATCGAACTATGCGTAGTACTGTTGCCGCAACTGGAGCTACGACCGCGGAAGCCGAGGGTAGCGGACCGGACATCGTTGAGATCGAGCGCAAAGGTAAGACGCCGATCCTGAAGGCGTTCCTGTATGCGCTCCTGGCGATCATTCCGCTCGTGGCGCTGACGGATTTCATTTCCGCGGATTACGACGTGTTTTTCGGCGAGCTCATCGTCATCGGTACGGTCGGCGGATCCCTCGCGCTCCTCAGAAA
>JAEWSV010000026.1 GCA_023398155.1 Spirochaetota bacterium | reverse complement strand
TGTTATGAGGGTATCCGGGTGCCCGACATCTGGATCAAGTACCCCTGGGTTGCCGAGGATATCGACCTGCACGAGCAGGGCAAGGAGTAAGCGCCCGGTCCGCTCAATCGATCGGAAACTCGATGGAACACCGCGTGCCCGTCCCCGGCGAGGAATCGATGCGGAGCGGACCGCGGAGTTGGGCGGCGAGGGCTTTGGTCAGGGAAAGGCCGATACCCTCGCGGCCCGTTCCCGAATCGACGGTACCGACCCCGTCGTCGGCGACGGCGAGCGCGGCCGTTTTCTCTCCCTTCCTGAGCTCGATGGCGATGGTGCCGCGCCTGTCTTCTGGAAACGCGTGCTTGATCGCGTTCGTGATGAGCTCGTTCACGATGAGCCCGAGGGGTATGAGTTGCGTCGAGGGAAGTTCGATCCGATCCGCGTCCATCGTGAAGGCGATGCTCCGCTTCCCCCCCGGCCCTTGGCGAATGCCGGCGATGACCGCGTTAAGGTAATCGCCCGCATCGGCCCGGCTGTGGACCTCCGATTTCGACAATAGCCGATAGACGGCCGCGATGGTCCTGATCCGGTCCTGCAATTCGCTGAGCGCGGCCTTCGCGGTCGCGTCCTGGACGACGTCGGCTTGCAGGGATACGAGACTGGAGATGAGCGCGAGGTCGTTCTTTGACCGATGGCGAATTTCCCTGAGGAGGAGGGCGTTTTCTTCCGCGCTCCGCGCGAGCTCGGAGGAGAGGAGCCCTTCGATCATCCCGAGATACCCCAAACCGATGCCCACGAATACCGCCAGGGAGGCGAGGAAAAAGAGGGCGTCCCGATCGGGGGCGAGGAGCCATGCGTCGTCGCCGCCGAGGACCAGGACGACGACGAAATGGCCCGCGTAGAGCAGCGCGAGTGCCGCGAAGGCTCCGGCGCCACGGGCGAAGGTGGATCGTTTCGCGTCTTCTTCCGGGAACGCGAGGCAGACCCAGCCGACGACGGCGCCGATCGCGACGGTGGCGCTCGTGGTCAAAGCCCGCTTTTGGGGATCGCGGAAGACGAGTCCGAACATCGTGTCGAGGGCGATGTAGGACACGAGGGCGGCGGCCAATGCCGCGTACGGTACCCGTCTTCCGGAAAGTCCGACTGCGGCGGCAACGGCGGCGCCGATGCCGATAGCGAGGAACAGCTTTCCTACGATGACGAGTGATTCTCCGGGGATCGCGACCCGTAGTATCAAGAGGCTGTGGCCGGCCAGCGTGGCCGAGAAGGCGACCAGCCAATGGATGGTCCTCTCTATCTTCGTGCGGCAGTTGATGTGGACCGCGAGCGCGGTCGCCACGAGGGCGATATCGGCGAGGATGTTCGCGACGACGGCTGTTCCGATATCCAGCATGCCTATCCCTTTTCGCGGGCGTTATTGCCCGAAACCGGTGTCCGTCGGCATTCTACCGCACCGTCTTTTTTTTGCGCGAGAACGCGGCCGCGACGGCCGCGGCTTGCCGATCCTTAGTCGCCGCCAAGAGCGCGACGCCGATTGCGCCGAACATGAGCGCGAGAAGCGCGAGCGGAACGCCGTGGGCGATGAGGCGTCCGCGCCCTTCGAAGGGAGCGGCGATCCGGTCGGCGAGGAGGACGACGGGGGTTACGGCCACCAAGGAGAAAGCGGCGAGCTTGAGCGCGTAGAGCGAAGACGCCTTGAGCGCCCTTCCCACCGCGATCCGCTCGTTCTTCGCGAGGAAGGCGAGGAGGAGGACCGTATTGACCGCGCTCGCGAAGGTGAGCGCGAGCGCGACGCCGCCGCCTTTCATGGGGCCGACGAGGAACGCGGCGAGCGCCATGTTGACGCCGAAGGAGACGAGGCCCGCGAGCGTCGGCGATTTGGAATCGCTCTGCGCGTAGAAAGCCGGAGCCAGGATGCGGTTGAGCGCTATGAAGAAAAGACCGGGGATGTGATACAGGAAGGCCGTCGTCGTGAGGCGCACCGACGTCTCGTCGAAGCTGCGGGCCTGGAAGAGGAATCGTACCACGCGTTCTCCTTCGGCCAGGGAGAAGAACGTGACGGGCACGGTGACGAGGGCGATGATCTCGATGGCGGAAACGAGCCGGTCGTTGTACTCGTCCCAGCGGCCGGTCTTGGCGTGGCCCGCCAGGTCCGGCAGGAGCACCGTCCCGAGGGACACGGCGAAGACTCCAAGGATGAGTTCCTGCAGGCGGAGGGAGAACTGGAGGCTCGATACCACGCCGGGCCCCGCGTTCCCGGCGAGGGCCGTGGAGACGAGGTCGTTGAGCTGGTAGGCGGCCATGCCGACGATCGTCGGCCCGATGAGGCGGAGCACCGCCCGCGTGCCCGGATTGGCGAAGGCCCGCTTCATGCCGACGAAGGGAAAACGGAAGCCCCTCCTGAGGACGAAGGGCAACTGGATGCCCGCCTCCAGGGCTCCGCCCGCGAGGACGCCGATCGCCATGGCCCGGGCGGGGTTCGCCGTGAAGGGGGAGAGGGCGAAGGCGCCGCCGATGATGGCCAGGTTGAGGAGGATGGGGGCGAGTCCCGTTGGGGTGAAGACGTGGACGCCGTTGAGGATGCCCTGGAAGAATGCCGCCACGGAAACGCAGGCGAGGTACGGGAACATGACGCGCGTCAGGAAGACCGTCTCGTCGAACTCGGCCATGCCGAATAGCGGCACGAGTAGGGGCGTCGCGGCGATGCCGAGCACCACGGCGACCGTCACGAGGAAGGATAGGAGGGTAAATGTAGCCGAGAGGAATTCTTTCGTCTTCTCCCGATCGCCTTCGATGAGGTAGCCTTTGAAGGTCGGGATGAAGGCCACCGCGATTGACCCCTCCGCGAAGAGGCGCCGGAGGAGGTTCGGGATCATGAACGCGACGGTGAACGCGTCCGAGAGCGCGGACGTGCCGAGGAGGGCCGCCTTTACCATCTCCCGGATGAGGCCGAGCACCCGGGAACCGAGGGTGAGCAAGGATAGGGCGGAGCCGTGTCGAACCAGGGAGCGCGAGGACCCCTTCTCCGCGTTGTCGTCGATCATTCGGCGAGCATAGACCGGAAGCGGAGGGCGAGGCAATCGGAAACGGAGTCCCGGGCCGAACTTCCGCTCGTCAGTCCTTCAGGATGACGCCCACCAAGTCCTGCGGCCGGTTCGTGATCACGCCGGCGCAGCCGCCCTTGATGAGCGCGGCCGCGAGCTCGGGGTCGTCCACGGTCCAGGGTACCATGGGGCGTCGGCCGATGCCCGACAAGAGAGCGCGCGAAAGGGCCGTCGCCTTCTTATATATCGGCTTGAGGTAATCGCAGCGGGCTATCCATCGGCCTTCGCCTCGGCGCAGGTAGGCGGGTAGCTCGTCGTCGTCGCACCAGATGACGGATGTCGCGTACTCGGCCGCTTCCTTCTTGAAGGCCGCGAGGGTGAGCGGGTTGAAGCTGGAAACCGTGATCCAGTCCCAAAGTTCACCGGCTTCAGGACTGTTCAGCCGGAGCGTCGCTTCCCGTTTCCGGAGGAAACGCGCGAAGGCGCCGGGAAGGGGATCCCGGCCCCGACTGCGGCTCTTGAGTTCGACGTCGATATAAACGCCCGGCACGAATTCGTCGAGGACCTCCGCGAGGAGGGGAATCCGCTCGCCCGCGAACTCTTTTCCGAACCAGGATCCGGCGTCCAAGGCGCGGATCTCGTCGAGGGTCGCTTCCTCCACGCGCTTGTCGAGGCCCGTCGTACGTTTGAGGTTGTCGTCATGGACCACGACGAGCTCGCCCGAGGCGCAGAGGTGTATATCCAGTTCGATGCCGGGAGCGCCGACCTCGGCCGCGAGCCTGAAGGAGGCCATGGTGTTTTCCGGGGCGAGCGAGGAGCAGCCGCGATGGGCGAAGAGGAGCGGCCGCGGCCGACCGTTCAAAAGCTTGGCTCGTTTCATGGTTATTCTCCCTTCATTTTAGCCTTGAGAGCCTCGAGCGCGGCATCTGCGGCTTGATTTCTTTCTATAATAGTAATCTTTCTGGCGGCGTCCTCCGCCGATCCGGCCTCTTCTCCGGGCATCTTACCGGTCGCGATGAGGAGTTCCTGCTCCAGCAGATCGGGATCGACGCTGCGTTCCCTCGCGGCGAGGCCGCCGAGCTGATGCCTCATGGAATCGATCTGGCCCCGCAGCTCGGCCTCCTCAGCGGCGATCCGCTCGGATTCCTGCGCCAGGCGAGCCGCTTCGGCCTCGGCCGCGAGGGCGAGTTCCGCCTCTCCCTTGGCCCGCGCGAGTTCCACTCGGCCCGTCCACTTCGCCTTCTCCGCATCGAGTTCGGCGCGCTTCTTCTCGGTGAGCTTGAGGGCGGCCATATGCGCCACGAGGTATTCCTTCGCCGATGCCGTATCCATGCCGCGCAGATCATCGGGTCTTTGATCCATTCGCTCGCTCCTGAACTTCCGATTATACGCCGAATCGTTCTTCGTGTATCGCCGCCCGGTGGACTCCGCGGAGGCGGAGCTCCGTCTTCAGATCGCGACGGAAGGGGGGCGGGCCGCACAGCCAGTAGGACGCCGAGTTCCACTCGAAGTCTGCCGGTTCGGAACCGAAGTATGCGCTCACGATCCGCTCCAACTTTTCCCCGTCCAGCCGCCCGCGTTCCCCCGTCCAGAGCGGGTCATGGGAGAGCACGGGTAGGAAGCGGAACCGGGGGATGCGGGACGCGGCGTCTTCCAGATCGGGGAGGGCGAAGAGGTCCTCCCTCGTGCGCGCACCCCAAAGCAGCAGGACGCGGCGCTCGCGGTCCGCGTCGGCCATGAAGCGGATCATGGATATGAAAGGCGCCGCGCCCATGCCGCCCGCCAGGAACACGAACCTGCCCGTTCCCGGGGCGCGGAGGTAGCTGAAACGCCCGAATGGACCGACCACGCGGGCCCGTACTGGCGCGGAAGGCTCCGCGGTCCCCGCGGCGAGCAGTTTCGCCGCTCCCGACCAATCGCCCGAGTCCTTGGCCCAGAATTCGAGCCATCGGCCTTCGGACGGCGGCGAAGCGACGGTGAAGGGCCTCGGAGAGGAAAGGGTAGGGCGGCCGGGGAAGGAGAGGAAAACGTATTGGCCCGGGGCGAAGTCGGGAACGACCGCTCCATCCCCCGCCAAGCGGAGCTTGAAGACGCGGCTCGCGCTCGGTCCCCGGACCGCGCCTTCCGCCTCCCGGACGAGCAGCCATTTGCCCCGGTCGCCCGAGACGGCTTCTCCGAGGCGCGCGCGGATGCCCGCGACGGCTGCGGAGAACGGCAGCATCCTCTTCGGCGCGACGAGTCCGTAATTTTTCGCCATAGGTCCTCCGCCGTTTCATCATAACGATCGCGGAGGGAAACGGAAAGACGCGAAAGAGCGGCGCCGTACTTGTCCAGGGCAGCCGCCTTCGCTAAGCTGGCCCCATGCG
>JAEWSV010000556.1 GCA_023398155.1 Spirochaetota bacterium | reverse complement strand
CTTTCCTTCGCCGCGTCGTCCATGTCCTTGGTAGCCATGGAAACCGCGTCCGCCACGTTCGCGCCGTCCTTGCGGAGTAGCTTGGCGAGTTGGCCGGAGAGCTTATCGAGCTTCCATCGATTCGCGGTCACGAAGAGGGAGACCTCCTTTCCGCGGATGGCGGGATCGGATTTGAGCCAATCCCTGACCGGCGACTTCCCGGCGAACGCCATGACCATGCCGTGGATCAGGACGCGGTCGTAGGCTGCGAGGTCTTTCTTCTCGGCTTCCGCCGCCGTCGCCTCGTCGTAGGCGATGCCGCGCTCCGCTAGGCTTGAGCGGAACAGTTCGATGTACGGCTCGGAGTTCTTGTTCACCTCGTCGTACACGTAGAGCGTCTTCTTCCCCGCGGCGGGTTCTTGGGCCCAGAGGGCGGCGGCGGTCGCGATCAGCGCGACGAAACAGATCGATCGCTTCATGGATACTCGGCTCCTTATTGGAAAAAGGGCGACATGAGATCGGCGTCGTTATCTATATGGCGTATATAGAATCGATTCCCGCCGTCCCGCATCCTGAAATAGAACGTGCGCGCGCCTCCCGTCGCGGAAGAGAAGTCGGCGCGGGCGGTGGTGCCTTTGAGTTCTGTGAAGGCTCCGATCGCGTGGTCGGTCGCGGTCCCGAACCGCGTGCCGTCGGTCCAAAAGTCCATGCCCTCGCCGTACTTTCCGGCCTTCGCGTCCAGACAGGAACGGACCGCGTCGATATCTTGCGCGTTGATCCCGGCGATGAAGTCCGACACGACGCCCTCCATATCGGGCTCCTCGGCGCAACCCGCGAAGAGTAGGAGCGCGGCGAGCGCGGATGCCGCGCGGATCATCACCGTTCGTGTCATGTTCCACTGCTCCGGAATGCACTTTCAGTATAGTGTCGCGCGAAATTCTCTTTCCGCGTTGCCCCAGACCCGTGTTTATCCTATTCGAAGAGGATCGGGTAAGAATCGTTCGGCCCCAACCAAATCCGCTGTATATAGAAAGTGTCATCGCTCTCTCTCAGCTGGAAGTAGAGGTCAATTTCCGTGCCGACACCATTTGGTGTGAGCTTGGCAGTGGCATAATTACCACTCTTCTCGTTGACGGGTCCGACAGAATAGGGTTTGTTGGGCAGGCTGTTAATAAAGAAAACGTCCGTAAGAATTGTATTATAGTCGATAGCTTCTCGATCCAGACACTCCTGGACATCTAAGAGGTTATCGTCGTTAACGGCAGATACAAACTTCTTAATCACATCCTCGATGGATTCCTGATCGTCCGCCGGCGCGCAGCCCGCCAGGATGAGGATGCCGGCAGCGAGGGTGGCGGCGATGATGCCGATCAGGTTCTTGGTTCGAATCTTCATCTGCGGATCTCCTTTCAATAGTCCACGGTACCGAGGTACGGATTGAACGCGGTCTTGTAGTCGGCCAGGACCGATCGGTATTCGGCGAGGAAGGCGTCGTAGCCGGAAGAAGCGGCCGCCAGGTTGCGGCTCTTCATCTGCACGTACATGGGGCCCAGCACGTAGCGCCTGAGGGAGAAGGCGGAGAGGGCGTAGTAGCGGTAGTTGAGAACCGCGTTTCCGGTCTGCACGGCCAGGGGCGCCCAGACCTCGTCTCGATACTTTATCTGTTCCGCCTTGTCGGTCATGGCGTTCATGGCCGCGACCGCGGCGTCGGAATCCACTTTGGCCGCGCGGTACTTGCCCGTCCATTCCTCGAGGCCGCCGCGGAATTCGGCCATCTTGGTCCGGATCTCGGCCAAGGCGCCGATCGGGTCGGCCAGGAACGCGTCGGTCTTCCCGGAAGCCCAAGAGGAGAAGTCCAGTTCGCGGCCGATCACCGAGAACTTCTCGCCGGGCCTTCCGCCCGCGGACACTTCCACGCCTTCGTTCGCCGCCAGGTCCACGGTCGTCTCCCCGGCTTCCACCGAAACGAGGCCGGAGTTCACGAGGAAGAGGGAGCTGCCGTCGGGGCCCGCGTAGATGGTGAGTTCCGTCCCGCGGATGCCCGCCACGGCGGTCGTCGTGCCCACGCGCGGCTCCGTTCCCGCGAGCTTCCTGAAGCGCAGGGTCACCGCCCCCACGGCGGCGGTGAGCACCTGCTCCTTCTTGCCTTGGACCTCGACTTCCCGGATCGTGAAGACGGTGTCGGGCTTCACGCGGATGGCGGTGTCCGCGCCCTGGTTGAGGTCCACGAGGTCCCGTCGGCCGGTGAGTATCGAGTCGCCGACCTTGAGCGAGCTGCCGTAATCGAGCTCCCGGATCGTGCCCGCGCCGGTGCGCAGATCCGGCTCGCCTTCCAGGTACACCACCTCGGGGCTCTGAGCGAAGGCGGAAGCGGCGGCGACGGCCAGGACCGCCAAGGCCGATCGGCGTTTCATGGTCATCTACCCTCCGGGCCGGTAAAGCCGTACAGCTTGGGAAGGCGGCTGAATCGGGAGACCCTGCCGCCCGTCAGGAAGAGGAAGGTACCGCGCCCGGTCTTCACGGTCGCCACAGCCGGGGCTTTTCCCATGTATCTTTGGAAGAAGGCCATGACTTCGGGGTCGTCCTGGAAGGCCGGATACGAATCGGCGCCCGCCTCCGCGATGCCGTCCACCTCCGCCTCGGAGAAGACGAAAGACGAAGCGCGGAGATTGCGCCAGAGGTTCCGGAGGTCCTCTTCCCGCGCGATGGTCTCGCCGTCCAGGAGGAAAGGGAGGGCGCAGAGTTCGACGACGCGTTCCTCGTCGGCGGTATTCAATTCTCCGACGAGCCGCTCCACCCGCCCTTCGTTGCGGGACGGGGCGGTCGTGCAGGCGGCGCCGGCGGCGCAAGCGAGCGCGACGAGCGCGAATAGGAAAGGATGGTGTCGGTTCATTGCCCAAATGGTAGCCCAAACCGGCCTTCCGCACAAGCGCGGGTCCTCCGCTCGAAAGGTTCCGCAGATGGTTCCCGTTCCGTGGCCTTGTTCCTGGTAAAGGATTATCGACATAGTGACGATTATCCTATATGATGTCGATTGCCGCGGTAGGAATACCCGGCAAAAAAGTCTGCGGAAAAAGTTGAGGAGCGAATCATGACCAAGACGAAAGTACTCGTGGTCTTCGCGGTCCTGGCCTTCGGCGTCGCCTTCGGCGCTGCGGCCCAGGAAGCCTATCTGGACTTGGTGGGAACGGTCAGCGAGGAAGCCGTCATCAGCGTGACCCCCCTCGCCGCCGCGAACGCGCTTAACTTGGCGACCACCGCGGGAAATCTCCAGGTAGCCACCCTGACCTACCGCTGCAACAGCGCCGACGGGTTCTCCATCGACGTGATTTCGCAGCACAATTTCATCTTGACGGGCGATGACGGACTCTCGCAGTACAATTCCCTCCCGTATACCCTGACCGCCGGCAACGCCACGAACGTCTCCGCCCCCTCCGAAGTGATCGGCACGACCGCCCCCCAATTCACCGACGTGAGCACGGGCGTTTTCATCTCGTACACCGGTTCCACCTCCCTCGTTCCCGATTCGTACCGGGATCGGCTGACCTTCTCCATTACCGCGAACTGACGCCTGTCGCGCCGGTATAGGAATCCGTTCGAAGCATGAAAAATAGATCGATCATGGTATCGCTGTTCCTGCTCCTCGGAGCGGGAACGGCTATCGCTCAACTCCAGTTCCGTCCCATGAACGTAGACCTTTCGCCGGAAGGGAGGAGCAGTTCGGCGACGTTCACCGTCTCCAATCCGGGCAAGGATCCGATCGCGGTCCGCGTCCGAATCCTGACGCGGGAGATCGCGGAAGACGGAAGCGAACGGCAGAACCCGGTGGAGCGGGGTACCTTCGGTCTTTTCCCCGCCACGGTCGTCCTGGAGGCGGGACAATCGCGGGCTGTCCGCCTTTCTTGGCACGGAAGCGCGCAACCGGAACGGGAACTCGCCTATCGCATCCTCGCCGAACAGGTTCCCGTGGACTTCGCCTCCGACGCGTCGGGGAACGATCAGGTGAGCATAGAGATCATGTTCCGATACCTCGGGGCGGTTTACGTGAAGCCCGCGGGAGTCGCGCCGAAGGTCGTCGCGACCGTGGAGCGGACCGAAACCGCCGGCCGCGCGAACCTGATCCTGGAGAACGTCGGCACTGAGCACGTGGTCCTCCATGATCTTAGGGTCACCATCACCGGCCGCGGCGAGTCCGGCCCCGTTGACTACCCGGTCGACGCCGAACAGCTCAAAGGCCTTTCATCCGCCAACATGCTCGCCGCCCTGCGCCGGGTGCATCCTATAACGCTACCCCCGGAAATCCCCGATGGGCCGCTATCCGCCGCAATCGACTTTGAGATCAAGTAACGTAAACATCGATAGAGTCCGATTCGTACTGGCGACCCTCGTTTTCTTCCTCCCCGTCGTGAACCTCGCCGCCGAGACCGTGGACCTCCGCGTCGTCGTGCGCCTGGACGCTCACGCCGTGGGCGAAGCGGCGATCCGGGTGGACGAAGCCTATTCCCGCCTCGACTTAGTGAACCGAGGAATATTCGATCTCGTCGCCTCTCGGGTCCGGATACCCTCCGACCATGCGGAAAAAGAATGGTGGACGGTCGACGAGCTCGCGGATCGGGGTTTCTTTCTCGCCTTCGACGTGGTGGGCCTGATCCTGACGCTCGACGTCGATCCCGGTCTCAGGCGCACCCAGACGCACTCGTTGGCTTCCTCTCACGCGAAGGGGGAGGTCACCGCTTTGAGCGAGACCTTTTCGGGCGGCATCAACCTTTACGGCCGGTCCGCGTACGAGCGGCAGGACGGCATAGAAGAGGCAGAGCCGACCATGGATTCCCTCGGGCGGTTCGAGCCCTTCCTCAACGTGAGTGACTGGGTTTTGGAGGGGGAGGTCCAGTACGATACGACCGAGCCTGATCCCCTGGAACTCACCGAGTACCGCCTGGTGCGCGACCTCGTCTCCCGGAAGGCTCGGTTCGAGGCGGGGACCCTCCGGCACCCGACCATCGAGGGACAGGGACGGCGGGATATCCTCGGCGTCGGCCTTTCCCGCCGATTCGAGCTCGATCCGACGATCGAGCCGCGGCGGAATACGGCCGCCTTTTTCCTGGGCCGCGGCGAGGAAGTGGACGTATTCCTGAACGGGAGGAAGGTCTTTTCGGAACGTCTTTCGGCCGGTCCTCACGTCCTTGAAGGGCTCTCGCTCTCGCCGGGCAGGAACGAGCTCAGCGTGGAGGCCGGCGGGGAAACCCAGGTCCTCATCATTCCCCACGACGCGGACTTGCTCCGGCCGGGCCTGACCGACTTCGCGGCGGCCG
>JAEWSV010000550.1 GCA_023398155.1 Spirochaetota bacterium | reverse complement strand
AGTTCGTGCCGCAGCGATTCCTACTCGCGGCTGCGGCCGGTATCCTCGCGGTCGTCCCCGCCGCGGCGCTGCAGGTGCTCATGCCGCGTCCCTTGCGCGGTTTTCCCGCCTTGCTCTTCAGCGCCTTCGTCGTCATCGCCGGCACGGAGGAGTGCGCCAAATTCGCGGCCGTGCGCCTAATCCGCCGTTTCCTCGGCGGCCGCGCCGAAGACGGCCCCTCCGCGGGCGTCGCGGCCAGCCTCGGCTTCGCCCTCTTCGAAACCGCCGCGTACGCCTCCGCCGACCTGCGCGTCGCCCTCGTCCGCGCGTTCTCCGCGGCTCCCCTCCACGCCGCCTGCGGCGCTCGGGTCGGCGCCGCCGCCTTCGCCCCGAACCTCGCCAAGACGAAACCGCTCGCGGCCCTCCTCTCCGCCGTGGCGATCCACGGGGTCTACGACCTAACCCTCGTCCTTCCCGGCTTCTCTTCCCTCCTGCCGATCGCGCTTGCGCTCATCGCCCTTCTCTCCGCCCTCCCGCTCTTTCGTTCCGAACGCGGTGGAGATTTTTGATAAAAGTGTATTTTCCCGAATTAACCGCGACCTCGCTTGACACTCTTCTCCCGTTTAGGTATAGTCCCTTCAACACGACGCAGGGTAGAGCAGTTGGCAGCTCGTCGGGCTCATAACCCGGAGGTCGCAGGTTCGAGTCCTGCCCCTGCTATAGTAAAGTCAAGGCCACCCTCCGGGTGGCCTTTTACATTTTCGTCCCGGGGCAGGACTCGGCGGGCGCTACCGCGCCCCACGGAGCCGCGGCGCGACCGAATAGGTTTTTGGGGAGCGGCGCGACCCCGCAGCGGCGGACCAAAGGTCCGGCGCGAGGAGGCCCGCTGCCGGGGGCGCGATTCGATGAGCGCCGATCCGTCTGGGCGCGCCGGATGGATGGCGGGCGCACGGACTACCGTGGCGCCCCCCGTTTCCTTCGTTCCCATCCATAAGCTTCGCGACACCCGCGAGGATCCTGCTCCTTCATAATTCGCCGTAGATCTCGATTTCCGCCGCCTGGCCGGCCTTAGCTTCCGTATTGGCGGTGAAGGAAAGACGTACGTAGCGCCCCGTCGCGGTCAGGGGAATCGCCGCGACGTTCCCGTTCGCCGCGGGATCGAAGCGGTATTCGGCCGCGGGCACGGCAACGGTGAAGTTTTCGCCGTCTTCGCTCGTGAGGACCGCTATGGTCTGCTTCCTCGGCGACCAGATGCGCGCGGGGTTGAGCTTGACCGCCACTCCCCGGATCGCCTGCGAGGAGCCGAGGTCCACGGTCAGGAAGTTCGGGTAAGTACCCGCGCCGCCTTCCCAGTAGGATCGGACCTCGCCGTCCACCGCCTTGGTCGCTACGAAGTCGTAGATGTTGCTGGAAGAGACGGCGGGCCTGCCGAGGGCGAGGTTACGCCTGCCGGTCGCCAGCGCGGTCGCCGGGTCGGTCGCCTTGACGCCTGCCGTATCCGCGGCGGAGGCAGGGGAGCGGAGCACGGCGGCCGCGCTGAGGCTCGGGACCACTCCGGCTTCCGCCAGGGCGGCGCGGTAACCGCCCGCGTTTCCCGCGAAGAGGGCGCGATAGGCCGCGTCGACCTTGGCGACGTCTTTATTGGAGGTCTTGAGCTTGTAGAGCTCCAGGGCCGTGCGGAGATCCTCGGGGGCGTAGGGGAAGGCCGGGTCGAAGTTTTTCTGGACCCGTTGGAGATACTCAAGCTCGCGGAAGCCCCGCTCGATGGTAGGCTCCACGATGGTGCCCTCGCCGTAGTCGTTCCACGTGGCGATCTGGATGACGTCGGGATTCGCGGCGAGGGCCGCTTCCATGGTGAAGGCGAAGGTCTCGCCGTCCGCGTACTCCAGGATACCGTAGCTCGCGCCCGCGCCGCCCTCGCGGTAGATGTCGTGGAAGCCGGGGAAGGCCGTCGCCACCAGTAAGGGCTTGGCGTTCTGCTCGGCGTAGAACTCGTTAAGGTAGTCCGTAAGCCGCGACAAGCCCAACTTGCCCCCCACGGAGGCCCACATGGGCGGCCAGTTGTACGAACCGTCGGCCGTAGCCTCGTTATGGTTGTCCAGGGTCACGAAGTAAGGCGCGGGATCGATCCCTTCGAATAGCTGTTTCCAGAGCCGCGGGTCCACGTAGAACTGCGGACCGAAGCAGAGGAGGAGGGGCCTGCCGTCGAACTTGACGTAGGCCTCGTCGCCCAGCCAGTTGTCGCGCATCCAGGCCATGACCTTTTTCCCGGCTTCCAGCGAGGCGTCGCGGGACACGGCTTTGGCCTCCACCATCTTGCCGATGCTCTGATCCTCGTAGCAGACGGCGAACTTGAGGCCCGCCCGCTTAAGCGCGGCGACCATGGCCAGGGTGGACTCGTGGATCTGCTTGTAGTCCAGGGCGTCCTCGATGCCGTACCAGTCGAAGATCACGCCGTCTATGCCCGCGAGCTTCATGAGCGCTATCTGGTAATCCAGAACGGCGGGGTCCCGGGTATCGTAGGGACCCGTGAGCGGGTAGTAGTGGGATGCGATGTTCGCCTTGCCGTCCGAGGCGGTGGTGAAGGGGTCGAAGACGCCGCCGCCCATATGCCAGTGGAAGCCGTAGCCCTCGGCGACGGGCGGGGCTTGGAACCAGGGCATGTAGTGGACCAGGACGAGCGCTTCCTTTTCCGTCCGCGTCGATGGGGTCCGTACGGCGAGCTGTTCCCTGGCCGCCGCGAAGCGCTTCGCTGCGTCGTCGGCCGAAGCCGCCTGTTTCGGGGCCGGCTCCGCCTGCCGCGGGGCCAGCGTGGTGGTGCAGGAGCCGAGAACAGCGGCCGCCGCAGCGAGCGCCGCCGCGAGCGTCAGGGGCGCGGCCGTCATCGCCGCGAGGGCTAGGGCCGCGAGCGCGTACGCGGCGCGGCGGACGCGCCGCTGCCCTCGCCGACCATGGTCCCGTGTTCGGTTCATCGACAATCCCTCCCTTAACCTTTGAGCCCGGTGAGCGTGATGCCCTCCGTGATGTACTTCTGGAAAATGAGGAAGAGGACGAAGGGCGGTATGATGCTGAAGAACATCCCCGCGAGCTGCACGTTCATCTCGGGATTGCCTCCGATCGTGCTGGTCCGCCACCAGAGCATGACCGGCATAGTCCACCTTTCTCGCGAGCTGAAGACGAGCCGCTGCCAGAAGAAGTTGTTCCAGACCTCCAAGAAGGCGAAGATACTGATGACCGCCATGATCGGCTTGGAATTCGGGAGGATCACGCTCAGGAGGATCCTGAGGTCCGAAGCTCCGTCGATCCGGGCGGCCTCGGAGAGGTCGCGCGGGATCTCGTCGAAGAAGCCCTTGGCCAGAAGGAGCGGCATGGAGGCCGCGGCGGCCGGGAACCAAAGGGCGGCCCAGCTGTCGTAGAGACCGAGCCGCATGATCACGAGATAGCTCGGGACGAGGTAGGCCGCCGCGGGGAGCATGAGGGTGGCCAGGAACATGAGGTAGAAGGCCTTGCGGCCCGGCACCGGGAGGCGCGAGAGGGCGTACGCGGCGGGAACCACCACGACGAGCCTGCAGGCGAGCACGCCGAGGTACACGAGCAGCGTGTTCACGACCATGCGCGGATACTCGAAGGCTTTCCACGCTTCCGCGAAGTTCCCCCACTCGGGGTCGGCCGGGAAGAAAGTCGCCGGCACGCGGTAGATCTCCGCCGAGCTCTTCAGCGCCGCGGAGAAGACCCAGAAGATCGGGTAGGTCATCACGAGGGCGAGGATAAGCGCCGCCGCCATGAAGACCGTATAGACGACGCCGTACAAGGGTTGGCGATATTCGTTTTCCGACAGGATGCCGCGGCTCTTGTCTTTCATGACCTAAGCTCCTTTCGCTTCGGCCAGGCCGCTGCGTTTTACGTAGAGTGTGGAGAGGACGATCATGGCGACGAAGAGGAGGGAGCCGAGCGCGCCCGCCTTTCCGAAGTCGAGGTATTCGAATGCGTACTGATAAGTGAGGAGCATGACCGTGAGGCTCGCGTCGTTGGGGCCGCCTCCCGTCATGACGAAGGGTTCCTGCAGGACCTGGAAGGTCGCGATGAGCTGCAGGACGAGGAGCAGCTTCATCGTGCCGGAAATGGAGGGCAGGGTGACGAAGCGGAGCCGGGCGAAGAAGCCCGCGCCGTCCAGTTCCGCGGCCTCGTAGAGTTCGGGGTTGATGGAGGTGAGGCTCGCCATGTAGAGGACGGCGGTGGAGCCGAAGCCCTGCCAGGTCGCCATCACGGAGAGCGCCGGGATGACCTGCCGCTTGGAGAGGATCCACAGCTGGGGTTCGGCGCCGAGGAAACCAAGGAACTGGTTGAGGAGGCCGAACTGCGGATTGTAGATCCACCGCCAGATGATGTAGATGGCGATCGCGGGGATGATGTTCGGCGTATAGATGGCCAAGCGGAAGA
This sequence comes from Spirochaetota bacterium, assembly GCA_023398155.1. Lineage (GTDB taxonomy): Bacteria > Spirochaetota > Spirochaetia > Treponematales > Breznakiellaceae > JAEXTK01. Next base: position 3,720 of record JAEWSV010000550.1, on the reverse strand, counting down.
AGCCGCGCCCCTTCCGTATCTCGGCGATCGCGACGGCCGCGACGATGGGCAGGAGATAGCCGATGACGAGGCAGAAGCCCACGTAGGCAAGCGTGTTCATTACGGCGCCGCCGAGCCGGGGATCGCGGAAGATCGCGCGGAAGTTGGCCAGGCCCTTCCACTCCGGATCGAAGCCGGGCGTGTATTCCTGGAAGGCCAGGAAGAAGTTGTCCAGGATCGGCCACCACTGGAAAACGAGGAACGCGAGGACGGCCGGCGCGAGGAACGCGAGGCCTATGCCGTACTTACGGAGAAACTTCATATCGAACCCTCGCGAGAAAGAGCGGGGACCGGGCCGCGGACGGACCGATCCCCGACTCAAGATCGGGATCGTCGCGCTTACTGCGCGGCAGCGTTCAGCGGATCCAGGACGTCCTTCTGGAACTTCGCGTTGTACTCCTTCATGAGGGAGGCGACGTCGACGTTCTTCTCGGAAAGGATGGTTTGGACTATGTTGGCCAGGTACTTTCCGTAGAGGTCCTGGGCCGCGGCGGGCGGCTCGATGTGGGCCGTCTTCGGAAGCGCCTTGAGGAAGGCGTCGTCGCCCCAGGCCACGGCCGCGTCGGGGTTCTTCACTAGGAGGGCGCGTTCCTTGGCGATGTAGGGGGCGCCGGGAACGAGGGGCTGGTAGACGAACTGGGCGCGGTACTGGCCGTTGGCGCGGGCGTCCTGGATCTGGGATTCCACGAGAGCGAGTCCGGCGTCGTCGTAACGCTCGAAGTCGATCCAGAGGAAGGCCGCGTCCTGGACCGCCTGGGTCTTGGCGGAACCGCCGTTGATCACCCAGTAGGTGCCGCCGAGCACGCCGGCTTGGCGGCCCTTGGAACCGTTGCCCTTGGGCATCGGGACGACGCCGATGTCGGCGGGGTTCATCTTGAGGCTGTTGATCGCGATGTTGCGGCCCTGGTCCGCGTCCAGCACCATCGCCGCCTGCCCCGCGCCGAAGACGTTGTACACGTCGCCCCAGCCGTTCGCCCAGTTGGCGGGCAGCACGTCGTACTTCCACATGAGGTCTTTGAGGAATTGGGCGGCGGCGATCGCCTCGGGGGAGTCGAAGGTGGCGTACCACTTGCCGTCCTTCATCGTCTCCACCTCGGCGCCGGCCTGGTAGATGAAGTCGCTGAAGCCCCAGCCCGATTCGGCGCCCTTGCCCATCGGCGCGAAGCCGGCGACGCCCGCAGCTTTGTCGGTGCAGGCGACGGCCGCCTTGATGAAGTCGTCCCAGGTCCAATCGTTCTTCGGCGTCGGGACGCCCTTCGCCGCGAACATCTTCTTGTTGTAGATGACGTGCTTGACGTAGTTATCCTCGGGTACGCCGTAGATCTTGCCCTTCACCGTGAAGGGGGTGAAGGAATCGGGGTTGTACCAATCCTTCTTGGCCCACTTCGATATGTACGAATCGAGGGGGACGGCCCATTTCTTGTTGACGAAGAGCTGGGCTTCGGTGGCCCAGACCTTGAGCACGTCGGGCGCCTGGCCGGCCGCCTGCTTCACGAAGAACTCGCCGGTGTTGTCGTATTCGATGTTAACGGGCGTGACCTTGATATACGGATACTTGGCTTCGAAGCGCTTGATCTTCTCCAGGTCGGCTGAAATACGGTACGCGTTCTCCGGCGTATCCCGGTTGATCTGCACCTTGAGCTGGACCACGCCGCCGCCCTGGGCTCCCTCGCCTTGGCCCGCCGCGAACGCCGCCGTCGCGAGAACCGCGACAGCGACCAACCCGATAAACAGTCTCTTCATCTTCTTCCTCCGTCATGCGAACTGATCGGAAGCCCGCGGGCTCCCGTGGGCGCATCCTGCCTCCCGCGGGGGACCGAAAACGCCCGTCGTCGATGTCGGAAGATTCTAGGAACGGCTTTTTCGAACGCGATACAGGATTTTTCGCGCGGAAGCGGAAGAAACGATCGGAACGGAAGGGGAAAAAGCGGAAAAAACCGGGAAAACCTTACTTTCCCCGGACGCGGAGCCGGTACCCCTTCGGCGTCTCGCCGAGGTAGGCCTTGAAGATCTTCACGAAGGACCCGAGGTTGTCGTAGCCGACGGCCGTACCGATGGCGGTGATGTGGTCGTCGGTCTTCATGAGGAGCTCGCGGGCGCGGGCCAGGCGGAGGCCGGTGATGTAGTCCTTGATGGTCTCGCCGAAGGTATCCCTGAACACCGCGGAGAGGTGGGAGACCGAATAGGCGAGGGTATCGGCGATGAGGTCCAAGCTGAGGTTGCGGTCGGAGTAATTCTTGTCGATGAAATCCTTCACCGCGTTGGCCAAGGCCACCGTGGGCGAACCTTTCGCGGAGCGGAGCCGGGCGATGATGCGCTCGGCGAGGGAGCGGACCAGGGCGTCCGCCTCTACCGCGTCCACCGCCTCGTCGATCCGGTCTCCTATATCTTGCTCGCCGCCCATGAGCTCCACGTCCACGGGCAGGTCGAAGTCCTTGGCCACGAGCAGGACGGCGTCCGCGAGGTGGGCGTACAGGCGTTTGGCCGCGGACGTGGAGACTCCGGCCATGACGACCGTATCCGCCACCGCGCCGAACTGGGCGGCGGCGCCGGCGGCGTCCAGCTGTTTGATGCACGCGACGATGCGGCGCTCGGCGTCGGCCGGGTAGAAGTAGCCGCTCCGCTTGCGGGAAAGGGCGTCGGCGTAGCGGACGAAACGCCCGCCGCCGAGGAAGGTCCGGTATTCCAGGGCGATGAGGGCTTCCCGGTAGGCCTCGTGGATGCCGTAGAGGCCCCGATGGACGGAGCTCGCGCCGACGAAGAACGGAACCTCCCCCTCTTCGGTCTCCCGGATGGAAAGCGCGTCGAGCGCCGCCTCGTCCAGGTCGGCGCCGCCGACGATGAGGGCGAAGCGTTTCTCGTCCACCATGAGGAGCTCGAGGTTCGCGCCTTCGGGGAGGGCGAAGCGCTTGAGGAAGGGGGCTTCCTTGTTGCCGTAGAAGGCGTCCGCGTATAGTTCCCGCTGGGCGTCCTCCACGCGGGCGACGCCGACGCAGACGACGAAGCGGGCGAAGGGATCGGCGGGGAGGTCCACGCCGAGGGCGCGCAGGCGGCCGGCCGGATCCGAGCCGGGCCGCGGGGCCTCTAGCACGAGCTCGCGGAGGAAGGCTTCCCGGCCGTATCGGGAGTTGTCGCTCGCGGAGACGCTGAGCTCGGCGTTGCGGGCGATGAGATGGCGTAGCCCTTCCTGGATGTCCTTAAGCTCGTCGCCGTCGGAGAGCCGGTCCTCGTCCCCCTCCTTGAATAGGGCCGCGATGCCGAGTACCGGTTCGTAGACGCCCCGCGAAACGCGGCGAACGATGAGGGAGAAGGCGAGGAGCACGCCGACGGTGAGCAGGGAGAAACGGAGGAGGACCGAGAGGATGGCCGCGTCGATCCTGGAGAAACTGAGCCCGTAATGGTAGCTCCAATCGGAGTCCGGCGACGAGGCCGAGCAGACGAGGAACTTGCCCTGCCTATTCCTGACGACGCCGGACGCTTCCGCCTCCCAGACGGTGGACGAGCCGGACGGGAGGTACGAGGCCGCGTTCTCCGCGTCCAGGTCCCCGTCCTTGGACCGGAATTCGATCACCTGCCCCTCGCGGTCGGTGATGACCGCGTACGACCCCGCGATGAGGAAGATGTCGTCCAGCGCGCCCTTGAACAGGTTGTCGCTCAATTCGACGTAGAGGACCATGCGGG
>JAEWSV010000537.1 GCA_023398155.1 Spirochaetota bacterium | reverse complement strand
GTGTACCACAACTACGCGAAACGGTTTCTGATCAAGGCGCATAAGGGGGAGGACCGGACGCACGCGGAAGTCGCGGGAGTTACGCGGGCTGCGATCGGAAAGGGGCGAAAAGCGTTCTTCGGGCTACGGGCATTTCTGACGCGGCTCAATCTTGACGGAATGGATGAGGCGATATGGAAGAAAGCGATCTACCGGCCGGAGCGGGGGAGGGTGGAGGGAGGTCGGCTTCCTCGCTTCGCGTTCGCGTGAGGTGATGGATTTCCCGTGGGCTTTCCCTAAGCTTTGGGACACTAAACAATGGAACGAGCATAAAAAAAGGCTGTCGGGAACTCGTTCCCGACAGCCTTCGCTTCAAGCTGGATCGGCCTGCCCAACGGCTCGGCTATCCCGTCGCTTTCTTCAACTCCGAGGGCTAGATTCCGGAGGTATCCACCTCGCCGATGCCGGCTGTACCGGAGAGGATGACCTTGTCTCCGAGCCAAGCGAGATCGGTCAGGTCGCCGACGAGGCCAGTCACGTACGGCATGCGGTACACCCGGCTGTTCTTGATGAGGATGAGCTCTTTGGCGGAGAGCATGGCCACCGCGTTAGCTCCGACCGCGAGCTTCGTGATGTTGATTCCCTTCGTCCCGCCCACCAGCTGCGCGCCGGCGAGCGCGGAAGTCGACGTGCGGTACGCCCCGTTCTTGGTGCCGAGGTAGAGGGTCCCGCTCGCATCGCCCGTATAGCCGAAGCCCTGGATGAGCGGGAGTCCATCTCCGAAGAAAGTGAGGTTCGGATTATCCTTATTGAGGTCGGAAAAATCGATCTCGTCGCTTTCCAGGATACCCTGTCCCATGCGGAAGGCTCCGACAACCTTCGTCGCAAAGAATCCGGACACATTTTCTTCGCTTTCCTCAATCACGAAGAAGTCCATGACCGGTTTACCCGCGAGGCCTTCGATATCCAGGTCAATAGTCATCCACTCTGTATCTTCACCGGTGAGCCCGCCGAACTGGCCTTCTCCTTGGAAGAAGAACACATCGTCATAGGAGCCGGATTGCAAGGGTCCCGGAGCGGCCAGCGCGTTGCCCTTCCTTACCGGCCCTGCCGGCACCGTCGCGTCATATACGCCGTTCGTCGTGTTCACGAGGAGGAACTCGGTCTCGTCCGCGAGGAGTCCGAGCGACAAAGAATTGATCGCTCCGTTCGCTCCGCTCCATCCGATAGTGGTGGGCTCCGTCAACGAGGCGCCGAAATATAGGGTGTCTTGGGATGCCGCGTAGATGGTCGCATCGTTCGCGACGACGACGCCTTTGATCCCGCCGGGAACATCCGTATACGCTGTCGCGATATCGGTCAAGGTCATGCTGACGCCGGTTTCCGCTCCGTTTTTGACGGAGAACGTGGCCGACATTCCGTAACGTCCGGTCTTGAAGCGGGCTCCCGATTCGTTTCCGGCCGCCACGACCAGGCGGTATCCGTTGCCCGGAGGCAGATCGGAAATGGTCACCGAACCCGCCCCGGCCACGAGGGTCGCTCCGTGGTAATCGGCGCCCGAAGACGCTTTGATGAGTACGTTGTCGGAATAGACCCACACCCTGACTTGCGTCGGGGCTTCGCCGCCTCTCGCGGATGCCGCCAGGTTGAAACCCATGCGGACGGTTCCTGAATCCTCGCCTTGCATAGCGCAGGAACCGAGGAATACGACGGCGAGGACGAGCGCGAAAATTATCTTTTTCATCCCCTGCCTCCTAGTTTATCGTGACGACTATGGAGCCGCCCGATGACTGCTTCTTTTCGCCGCCGGCTGCCGGAGCTTCGCTCGCGGTCGTGGTGATCACGGTCGCGGTCTCGGCCAAGGCTTCCTCTTCCGGCGCGACGGGGGCCGACGTGCCCGAGAGGGCGCTGGATTCGCCACCGGCTACCGATCGACGCTGGCCCTGGGAGTTGGAGAATGCGACCAGGCCGTTCCGAACCGTGAGCCTGAGGCCATCGAAATCGAATTCGGTACCTCGGACGGCGGCGGTGGATACCGGCGTCTTGACCTTGAAATCGTGCGAGAGGCCTTCAGCCTTGTCGACTTGGACGCGGACGCGTCCGACCCGCAAGCTGACGGCGGTCTTGGTGGTCCCCTCGGATTTCACGAGCTCATCCAAGGTCAGCCTGGAAAGCGGCTTCATTTGGATGCGCGAATTGGACAACTCGAGTACCAGGAAGGAGTTGAAACCGGTTGATATCGTGTCGCCGCTCCGGATTTCCTGGGCCATCACCGCGGGCGTCCAACCCTCTCCGGGCCGTTTGACTTCAACCTTGCCGGATATCTCCGTCACCATCGCCTTCTCTTGGGCGATCAAGCCGACTGCGGTCAGCAAAAGCAACGTCACAAGTATCTTTCTCATACGAGCCTCCTGTCGGGCCAATCAGAAACTAAAGGAAAAAGTAAACTCACCGGTGAACCACGGACTGTCGTAACCTTCCAGGAACGCGCCTCCGTTCGGGACGAAGACGCCCACCGAGAGGCCGAGACCGAGATCCGAGTACGGACGGAGATTAACGACGCCGTCGAGTTCCGTCCCGAGGTATCCCGATCCGCCCGCGGGGTCGACCGCCGAATCGGATAGGGGGCCTTCCGCGAGCTTGAAGAAGGGCGTTATCTTAACCGCGGTCTGGAGACTGGTCAGGAAGGTATCACGGAAAGCGGAGAACGGCTTGAGCGAATAGCTCAGCTCGGCGGCCACGAGATTGCTGACCTGGGGCACGAAGGCGAGTCCGAAGGCTCCTTCGGCGAGCGGGATGAAGGC
>JAEWSV010000488.1 GCA_023398155.1 Spirochaetota bacterium | reverse complement strand
TCCTTCATCGCCATGACGAAGACGATGATGAACGACGAGGCGATGCCCCGCGAGAGGGCGGGGAAGAGCGCGAATAGGACGGCCTCCGTACCTGAATACCCTAGCGATCTTGCCGCCTCCTCTATGCCGCGCGGAGTCTGGACCAGGGCGGACCGGATCGGCCCCAAGGCCAGGGCCAGGAAGTGGATTACGTAGGCGGCGACGAGCAGGCCGTAGCTCTGGTACAGGAAAGGCGCACCCCGCAGGCTGAAGAATACGAAGGCCAGGGCCAGGGCGATGGGGGGGATGCCGTAGCCGAGCGCGGCGGTCCGCTCCAAGCCGAGGCTGAGCCGGGAGGGGTAGCGGTCGGCCAGGTACACCGTGGGGAGGGCCGCGGCCGTGGCGACGGCGGCCGCGGGGACGGCCGCGATGAATGACCGCGCGAAACTCGTCGCCGCCGGCCCGAGTGAATCGAACCGTCCGATCTGGGACGTCCAGTACGCCAGGGTCCCCAGGGGAAAGGCCACCGCGACCAGGGCCGTCAAGCCGACGAAGGCGATGGCGGGATACTTCCACCGGCCCAGGGGATAAACGCGAGGCTGCCCCTTCGCGCCGGCCAGGGGCCGGGAGACCGCCCCGCGGACCAGGCGGGATTGCGAGATGACCAGGACTGCGGCGACGGCCGCGAGGCCGAGGGAAAGCGCGGCTGCGTAGACCCGGTCGAAGGCTCCGGCATATTGGGTATAGACCGCGTACGAGAATACCGGAAAGCGCATCAGGGCCACGACGCCGAAATCGCCTACGGCGTAGAGCGCGACGACCGCGGCGCCCGAAAGGAAGGCCGGTTTGAGTTGGGGGAGGATCACGCGGAAGAAGACCGAGGCCCTTGAATAGCCGAAGGACGCGGCCGCCTCCTCCAGTCCTCGGTCCATGGAGGTCAGGGCCGTTCTGAAATTCAGGTACAGGTAGGGGAAGGTGTACAGGCTCAAGGCAAGGCCGGAACCCCACAAGCCGGAAGGCCGGGGGACGGCGACGCCGAGGAGCCGGGCGGCCAGGCCGTATCGGCCGCCGATGCTGAGGAGGGCGTAGGCCATGACGTAGCCGGGTATGGTGAGGGGGAGGACCGCTAGGACCGCGACCCGCCTCCGGCAGGGTAGGTCGGTTCGCTCGGTGATCCAGGCCAAGGGCAGGGCGATCGCTGCGGACGCGGCGAGGGTGACCAGGCCGAGGAGGAAGGTGTTGCGGAGGAGCTCCGCGTTCTTCGGCCGCGCCAGCATGCCGAGGAGGGCCGGAAGGCTGGCCTCCGAGGAGCGGATGCCCAGGTAGACGAGCGGCAGGAGGAGGCCGAAGGCCGCCAGGGAAGGCGGTATCCAGAGGAAGGCCGGGGCCGACCGGATCGATTTTCCCGACCCGGTAGGCCGCGCCGAGGGGGCGCGGCGCGGCATGGGGTTACAGGGCTCCCGCTTCCCGCATGAGCTTCAGCGTTCCCGCGAGGTCGGAGATGCTGCCGATACCGATCTTGGGGGCCGCCGCGACGATCTCGTCCATGGAAACCAGGCGGGGATTGGGGGCGGCACCGTTCGTCACCGGATACTCGTAGACCTCGTTCGTGAAATAGGCTTGGGCCTCCGCGCCTAGGAGGAAGGCCAGGAACTTCAACGCCCCTTCCCGGTTCTTGGCGGTCTTAAGTATGCCCGCGCCGGCCACGTTCACGAGGTTCCCGATATCCCCCGCCGCGAAGAAGCGCTGCGCTACGGGATACGCGGGGTCGGCTGCGAGGTAGCGGAGGAGATAGTAGTTGTTGGGAATGGCGTAATCGATCTCGCCCGCCGCTATCGCCTCGATGAGGGCGGTGTTGTTCCCGTAGGCTTTTGTGCCGTTCTCAACCATGCCGGCAAGCCACGCGGCCGTACGCTCGTCGCCGTGCGCTACCCGCATCGCGGTGACCTGGGCCTGGAGGGACGCGTTGGTTGGCGCCCAGCCGACCCGCCCCCGGTACCGGGGGCGGGTCAAGTCGTAGATGCTCGCGGGGAAGTCTCCCGTACGAGCGGGCGAATACGCCAGGACCCGCGCCCTGCCGCTTACGGCCACCCAGGCGTCGCCCTGTCCCCGATACAGGGCCGGGACCTCCCGTACCAGATCCCGGGGCAGCGGGGTAAAGAAGCCTCCCTCGGCGAGGGCGCCGAGGGCGCCTCCGTCCTGGGCCCAGAACAGGTCCGCGGGGCTCGCTCTTCCTTCCTCGCCGATGAGCACGGCGAGTTCGCTCGTACCGCCGTAGCGGACTTGGACCTTGATCCCCGTCCTTTCCTGGAATTTGGCCACCAGTGGAGCCGCCAGGGATTCTCCGCGGCCGGAATATACGACGAGGGCGGTCGGCGCGGCGTCACTGCCGCCGCCGCCGAAGGCCGCGGTCGGAACCGAAAATATCGTGATCAGGCTCAGCGCCTGCAGAGAAAGCGAACGCATGGCAACTCCTGAAAGGTCGGTATATGCGAAGGGCGTGGCCCGAAGCTTCCGGCTTATTCATACTAATTTGATAAGATTTGTGCAAGCGAAGTATATTAGCCTGTTCGAACTTTTATGTCGTGAATGCGGGCCGATTTCTCTCCGTGCCCGTAAGATCCGCGCTGCGCGGATCCATTGAAGACGCCGCCGACCTATGATCGATCGTCCGCGGCGCTTCCCCGGATGTACCGGGTAAGCGTATCCGCCAATAGCCCGTCGAGCAGCGCGTCGATGCCTCGGTACGCGTCCTCCTTCATGAGGACCTGCCGCACCGCCGCGGGCAGTTCCCGGACCGCAGCGGCGCCGATGATGATGCTATAGAGGCCGAGCAGGAAGCCGGGCATCTGTTCGGCCGGGATGGAGGGAAGCAAAGGTTGAAGCTCTGTCCCCAGCCGCGCGAGGGAATCCAGGACCTGCCGCTTAAAAGCTAGGGAATCTTCCAGGGCGACGTTCCGCTCCAGGATGGCATGGGAGAGGGACGCGAGGCGGAGCATGACGCGCCGAAGGGCGAGCGTGTCGACGATCGCTCGGGCTATAGTCGCCGCTTCCGCCGCCCCGCCCGCCGCCCCGCCCGCCGCCCCGCCGCTCGCCGTACTGGCCTCAGCCCCGGCCGCCACCGCGCCGGCCGGTAACCCGAAGAGGCTCCGTTTGAGGACGTCGAACCATTCCTCGAAGGCGCGGAGCGCCAACTCAAGGAAGATCGCTTCCTTGGAGCTGAAGTACACGAAGACGGTCCCCTTGGCCACGGCCGCCTCCGCGGCGATCCGGGCCACGCTGATCGCCTCGTACTCCTCGCTCTCGAAGAGTCGGCCGGCGGCGGCTAGGATCGATTCGCGGCGCTCGTTCTTCAGCTCGTCGGTCGTCGCTCTCAAGCGGATCTCATCATCCGCTTGGCGAGTTTGACGATGAGGCCGCGCGGGCTGAAACGGCCGGCGAACACCATGAGCTTGTAGCCCAGGCCGGTGATCACGACCCGTTTGCCCCGCGTGAAGCCGCGGTAGCCCAGCTCGGCGACGCCGCGGGCGTCCAGGGTCCGGCCCCGGAACATGGGCGAGTTCTCGATGCCCGCGCGGGAGGCGAAGCCGGTCTTGGTGGGGCCGGGACAGAGCGCCGTCACGGTGACTCCCGTCCCCGCGAGTTCCTCGGCGATGGCCTCCGAGAAGGAGAGGACGTAGGCCTTGGTGGCGCAATAACCCGCCATGGTGGGAGCGGGGAAGAAGGAGCCGACGGAGGCCAAGTTGATGACGCCGCCGCTTCCTTTGGCGACCATCGCCGGCAGGTAGAGGCGCGTAAGCGAAGTGAGCGCAACGACGTTAAGCTCCAGCATGTCCCGGTGGCTTCTCGGCTCCGTCTCCGCGAAGACGCCGTTGACGCTGAAGCCGGCGTTGTTGACGAGCACGTCCACCGCGATGCCGAGCTCGCCGGTCTTCGTGAACAGGGCCTCCGCGGCGAGCGGCGCTGCGAGGTCGGTAGGGATGACGGTCGAAGCCGCGCCGTATTCCCGTTCCAGCTCCTTGGCCAGGTCCACAAGCGCCGCCTCGTTCCTGGCGGCCAGCACCAAGTCGTAGCCTTCCCGGCCCAGGATCCGCGCGAATTCCTTCCCTATCCCGCCCGAGGCGCCCGTCACGAGCGCGGTCTTCTTGGCTACTGCCCCGCGTTTGTCCGCCATTCCTTCGTTCTCCTCTAGAAACATGTCTGTTGACCGATGGTCAATAAATATGGTAATGACCGTCGGTCAACAAGTCAAGGGGATATCGTCGCGAGCTGTTTCGAAGCTTACGGATTGGATGAAAATCGGGGGGCGCCATCCTATCCGCGACGGTCGCCATCCATCGGGCGCGCCGCTCCCCGAAGATGAAGCTCGCAGGAGAGGAGATAATCGAAGACCTACGGAATTTGGTGGGGGAAACAAGCGCGGAGGTACCGGCGATGGGACTTCCCTCCAGTCGTCGCCATCCTGGCGACTCCTTCCAGGCCACCCTCGCCCTTCTCGGTGCGTCCTGCGCCTCGCCCTCGCATACGCTCGGGACAGGGCTCGGTTCAAGTCCCATCGCCGCAAAAAAAAAAGGAGCGCGTCCTTTGGACGCGCTCTATACGCTATACCGGCGATGGGACTTCCCTCCAGTCGTCGCCATCCTGGCGACTCCTTCCAGGCCACCCTCGCCCTTCTCGGTGCGTCCTGCGCCTCGCCCTCGCATACGCTCGGG
>JAEWSV010000389.1 GCA_023398155.1 Spirochaetota bacterium | reverse complement strand
TTCTCATGCTGCACCTCGGATCAGGGAAATGAAGACGTTTTCCAGGCTCGGCTCCACCCGCCGGAGAGCCTCCACGGGTATGCCGGCTTCTCCCAGGACGGAGCGGACGCGCGTTTCGGCCGCGGCCGCGGCCGCGTCAGCCGCGTCGGCCGCCACCAAGTTCAGGCGGTCGCCGAAGAGCTGGACTTCGCGGATGGCGGTAAGGGGGCGGAGCAGGGCGGCGGCCTCGCGGACGCGGGGGCAGACCAGCTCTAGGACGGTCTCCTTCATCGACGCCTTGATTGCCGCCGGGCTATCGGTGACCAGGAAGGTCCCCTTGTGCATGAGGCCGACCATCCCGCACCGCTCGGCCTCGTCCAAGTAGGGCGTCGCCATGACGATGGTCATGCCCGACTGGAGAAGATCGGAGAGTATCATCCAGAACTCCCGCCGCGAGACGGGGTCCACGCCGGTGGTCGGCTCGTCCAGGAAGAGGACTTCGGGGGTGATGGATGAGCGTGCACGCCAAGGCGAGCTTCTGTTTCATGCCGCCGGAAAGGCGGGCGGCCAAGCGGGCTCGGAAGGGGGAGAGCCGGGTGAAGTCCAGGAGCTCGTCGCGGCGCCGAGAGAAATCCCGGACGCCGTTGATTTCCGCGAAGAACTCGATGTTCTCGTCGATCGAAAGGTCGCCGTAGAGGCTGAAGCGCTGAGACAGGTAACCGATCCGGCGCTTGATGGCGTGAAGCTCTGTCCCCACGTCCAGGCCGAGGACGGAGAGCCGGCCAGCGTCCGGTTTTTCCACGCCGATGAGGGTCCTGATCGTCGTCGTCTTGCCGGCGCCGTCGGGGCCCACGAGGGCGAACATCTGGCCGCGGGCCACGGAGAGGGAAAGCCCCCGCACCGCCTCGACCTCCCCGTAGGTTTTCCGAAGGCCGACGATTTCCACCGCTGCCGCGGCGCCTTCCGCCGTGGCGCCTTCCGCCTCGGCGCCTTCCCCCGCGGCCGCCACCGGCCGTGCCGTTTTCACTTGGTCGCCTGCCCCGCGCCGGCGCGGCCGGTCGCAGTCGTGAGGTGCGTCGCGTCCGTGCGGAGCGTCGCGTCGGCGCTCATGCCCGGCTTGAGGACCGAGTCGGGATTGGGGATGTCGATCTTCACGCCGAAGACGAGCTTGATCCGCTCGTCCTTGGTTTGGACGTTCTTGGGAGTGAACTCGGCTTCCTGGGCGATGGACGCGACCTTTCCGACGAAAGGCCGGTCGGGAAAACTATCGACGCGGACGTCGGCTTCCCGGCCGATGGACACGCGGCCGAGATCGGCCTCGCTCACGTAGATCGTGAGATGGACGAGCGAAAGGTCGGCGATTACGTAGAGGCCCGTGCCAACGCCGACGAGTTCCCCCGCCTCGGCGAGCTTGAGCGATACCGTACCGGATAGCGGGGAGGCGACCGTGCAGTCGCGGATCGATTTCTCCAAGATCAACCGGGAATAGCGGGCCTGCTCCAGTTTTGCGCGGGCGGCGACGAGTTCCTCGGGCCGCGCGAGGTTGGAAAGCTTCTTGAGCGCCTGCTCGGCCTGGGCGTACTGGGCCTTGGCCACCGCGTACCGGGCCGCCGCGTCGTCCGCCTGCTTGCGCGTCGTCGATCCGGTCAGCAGGAGTTCCTTGGTTCTCGCGTCGTCCGCCTCGGCGAGTTTGAGGGCCTCGGACGCCTGGGCCAGGACTTCCGAGGCCTGGGCGATGTCCTCCTCCCGCGCGCCTTCGAGGAGGAGGCGGAGCTGGGCGTCGGCGTAGTCCACCCCCGCGACCGCCTGGCCGAGCTGGAGGTCCAGGGCTTCGTGGTCGATCTCGGCGAGGGTCTGACCCTTCGCCACCGTCTCCCCCTCGGCAGCGCGCAGGGCGAGGAGCTCTCCCTGTGACTTCGACGAGATGCGGACTTCAGTCGCTTCGATCGTACCGGATGCGACGATTCCGTCCTTCGCCGCGGAACAAGAGAGCGTCGTTGCCGCGATAACCGATACCGCGAAAACCGCTATGCTGACGAAGGGAAGCCGTTTCATAGGATGTCCTCCAAGACGTCGAAGGGCGCCGCTCTTTTCGCTCCAGCGATCCGCTCTCGGCCGTTTTCGCTGAGGATGCCCTGGAACAACATGTTGAGCAGCCCCTCGATCATTTCCTTCGGCTCGAAGGGGAGCCGGAGCAGGAACGAGGGGATGGCGATCGCCTCGATGCTCGCGAACAGGAGCGTGGTTAGAAGGGGCGCCTGGATATCCTTGCGGATGAGGTCCTCCTCGCCCGAGCTGAGGATGATGCCCTGGATGACCGTGAAGATGCGTTCTTGGCGGACTTTCTGGACCTTTTCCCAGAAACGGCGATCGTCGCTCATCATGTCGCGCATGAGCACGGGCGGCAGGCGCCGCGCGATCTCCGCGATGAGGGAGATCACCGAACTGAGCTTGGCGACGGTGTCCAGCGCGGGATCGTCCGCGACCTTGCTGAACGCCGCGCCGATGCGGGACGCCTGGAACTCCAGCACCGCGTCCAACAGCGCTTCCTTACCCGAGAAATGCGCGTAGAGCGTCCGTTTGCTCACCCGCGCCGCCGCGGCCGCCCCTTCCATGGTGAGCGAGGCGAATCCGTACCGGAAGATGTGCCGCGCCACGCTCGCCAGTATCGCTTCTCTCGTATCTTTCTTCACAATAGCACCTCAAAACGTGTAAATCGTATACTTGTGGCCATAACATAGCGCTATAGTCGGGGTTGGTCAAGTAACTTACGAAGACGGATCGGGTTCCGTTTTTTGCGCTGCGGTTTCCGTGATTAACTTAGGAAGCGGGCTTGGGCGCTACCAGAAATAGACCTCTCCCTGGACCAACTCTCGTATTGGAATGAGGTGTCCGTAAGCTTGAGAATAGCCGCTGTAGTAGTCGAAGGTCGGGATACTGACCAGCCGGCCCGAAATAGAGCCGTTGGACATGTAAAGTTTGTAGATATCCCAATAGTGATTCAGCCCCATGGCATGATCCATCAGTAGCATCTCTACGCTCTGATTGAGATAAGCCGCAGGATAACCCTGCGACACGGCCCAGCCGACGATGCTGCCTTGCCAGTCCTTGAATATCCCTCTCGCCTGCGCGGGGCTTGCCATGGTCCAATTCGTGAAGCCGAGGAGCGGCTTGCCGGTGTCGTCGTAGTTCGAGTTGTGCTCCGGGAGCGCTTTCCCGAGGTAGGAGTTAGCGCCCTCGAAATGCCAACCGCTACGGTTGTTCCTGTCGTCCCATATGGAGGGGGGGTACAGCATGAGGCCGGTGTTTGCTTCCACAACCGCGCCGACGGGGATCGCTTGGGGTTTCATCGCGAGCCGCGTAGCCCGATTATCCGTGTATAGGGTGGTTGCGGAGGCGACGACGTCTTTCGGCGCATCGGTCGCATGATGGTACTCTACGATGAGGTCGAGCAACGATAGATTGATGGCGTCGAAATAGTCGACCTGTGCCCGTATCTGCTTTGAATCTTCGGGACCGAGGAACCGGCGCTTATTCTTTACCACGCGGCTCCATGTCTTGATG
>JAEWSV010000309.1 GCA_023398155.1 Spirochaetota bacterium | reverse complement strand
GCTCGTGACCGACGCCTCCGGCAAGTTCACCTTCCCGAAGGGCGATTACCTCCGCAGGCCGATCGGCTACATCCAGGGCGCGGGCCCCCAGGTCCTCTCCACCGATTTCTCCAAGGACGGAAAGGCCGCGACGGTGGATTGGAAGAGGGTCTGGGACGCCAAGGTCGAGGGCGGCAAGGAGATCAAGGCCGGCGTAGCCGCCAAGACCGGTAACATCACCGACGACAACGGCGCCGCGGAAGCCATGTTCGGCTGGGACGGCGCGCTGCAGGTCACCTTCGACAAGAACATCCTCAAGATCTCGGGCGGCCTGAACGCCGTCAAGAAGTAAGCTACTTCTCCTGAAACCGAAGGCCGGGCTCGCGCCCGGCCTTTTTTTTTGCCGCCCCAGCTGGCGCGGAAGAACGAACTAGGCGAACCTGCGGCGCATTGCCAGAATCCGCTACAAAATGTCCGAAAATGTCGGATTTTTCCATTGACACGGTGGCGTCCGCATCCCTATCATCGCCGCACTATTCTTAATCACGGGAGGACGCCATGATCGAGCGTTCCACCTACTACGACGATGCGCAATGGGAGCGCTTCATGTCCGCCCAAGAGGGTAAGGAAACGCCCTGCATCGTCGTCGACCTGGCCATCGTCAAGCAAAACTACGAACGGCTAGCCTCCTTTTTTCCTTTCGCCAAGCAGTACTACGCGGTGAAAGCGAATCCGGCGACGAAGGTCCTCTCGCTCCTAGCCGAGCTCAGGTCCAATTTCGATATCGCCTCCCGGTGGGAACTGGACAAGGTGTTGGGAGTGGGCGTCGATCCATCCCGCATCTCCTTCGGCAACACCATCAAGAAAGCCCGCGACGTCGAGTATTTTTACGAGAAGGGCGTCCGCATATTCGCCACGGACAGCAAGACCGACCTCTACAACATCGCGTCCAAAGCGCCAGGGTCCAAGGTCTACCTCCGTATCCTCGTGGAAGGCTCGCAGTCCGCCGACTGGCCGCTCTCCCGCAAGTTCGGCTGCCACCCCGATATGGCCTATAACCTCCTCGTGGAGGCGAAGAAGCTCGGCCTCGTGCCCTGGGGCATCTCCTTCCACGTGGGGAGCCAGCAGCGCGACATCGGTCAGTGGGACGAGGCCATCGCAAAAACGAACTATCTTTTCCGCGCCTTGGAAGAGGAAGAGGGCATCACGCTCGGCATGATAAACATGGGCGGCGGGTTTCCCGCGCGCTACACCACGCCCGCCCACGAGCTGTCCACGTACGCCAAGGAAATCACCCGCTACCTCCACGAGGACTTCGGCGAGAACCTACCAGAAATCATCCTGGAACCCGGCAGGTCGATGGTCGGGGACGCGGGCGTCATCGTGAGCGAGGTGGTCCTCGTCTCGCGCAAGAACAACACGGCCCTGCAGCGCTGGGTGTACACCGACGTCGGCAAGTTCAACGGGCTCGTGGAGACTCTCGACGAATCGATAAAATACCCCGTGGTCACCGACCACGATCCCGCGACGAAGCAGGGCGACGTCATCCTCGCGGGTCCCACCTGCGACAGCATGGACATCATGTACGAGAAGAGCGGCTACCAGCTGCCCCTTAACCTCGTGGCCGGAGACCGGCTCTACTGGCTCTCCACCGGCGCCTACACCTCGAGTTACGCCTCCGTGGAGTTCAACGGCTTTCCCCCGATCAAGACCTACTTCATAGACGCGTAGCGGCGCGGCCCCGTTAGTGCTACAACGGAGGGACGCATGAAGCTCTCTCCGCTCAACAAGACCGTCCTGGGCATCGCCGCTCCCGCCGTCGTCGAACTCGTCCTTACGGCCCTGACCTCGCTCGCGGATACCGTGATGGTGGGCAGGTTGGGTGCCTACGCCATCTCCGCGGTCGGGCTCACGAACCAGCCGCGCTTCGTGATGCTCGCCGTCTTCGTCGCGCTCAACGTGGGCGCGACCGCCCTCGTGGCCCGCTTCCGCGGGCAGGACGACAAGGCGAGCGCGGACATCGTGACAGTCCAGTCGATACTCCTCACCGTAGGAGGGGCGGTCCTGCTCACGCTGCCCGGCGTCCTCTTCGCCGAACCCATGGTGCGCTTCATGGGAGCCGCGGAAGATACCGTGGCGGCGGGAGCGGAATATTTTTCCATCCTGATGATGGGCTTCGTGCCGACGGCCCTGCCCATAGCCATCTCCGCCCTGCTCCGCGGCGTCGGGGAAACGAAGATATCCCTCCGCTACAACGTCACCGCGAACGCGGTCAACATCGTCTTCAATTACCTGCTCATCTACGGCAAAGGGGGCTTCCCCGAGCTCGGCGTGGCCGGGGCGGCCATCGCCACGGTCATCGGCAACTCCGTCGCCTGCGCGATGGCCCTGTACGCTATCGCGGGGAAAAAGTTCCACCGGCGTCGGGGGCGGGCATCGGATTTCATCGAACTGAAGTTGAACCGGAAGACCGTCCGGCCCCACTGGCCTATGCTGGGCCGCATCATGCGGATCGGCCTGCCCTCGGCCGGCGAGCAGTTCGCGCTCCGGGCGGGGCTCCTCATCTATACCAAGACGATCTCCGCGCTCGGGACGGACGTCTTCGCGGCCCACCAGATCGTGCTCACCATCCTCAACCTGTCCTTCGTGAATGGGCAGGCCTTCGGCATCGCGGCGACGAGCCTGACGGGCCAGGCGCTCGGCCGCAACTCAGGCGACGAGGCGACGAGCGCCGCCGCCGCCTGCCGCAGGATCGGTTCTATCACCTCAA
>JAEWSV010000300.1 GCA_023398155.1 Spirochaetota bacterium | reverse complement strand
CTGCGTGGACATGAGCATGCCCTTGTAGACGATAGTGCGCGAGGAAAGGGAAGCGAAGTGGAAATCCGCCGCGGCAGCCGCGGCCGCGCCGTCGGCTCCGTTCACGGAGCTTTCGCGGACGGCCTTCTCCAGGCGCTTGCGGAATAGATAGAGGCGGAACTCGAGGTTCCTGACGGCCTCCGCGGCGGGGCCGGATTCACCTGCCGAGCCGGTCGTCGCGACGGAAGCGCCCTTCGCCTTCTTCTTGCCCGCTCCCGCGTCCGCGAAGAAGAACTGCTCGATGAGCGGTTCGGCCCGCTTCGCCATGAAGCCGAGGACCGACGGGTCCGTCGGCACTTCGCGGCGGCCGAGGATGGTCAGGCCCGTTTCCGCGGCGAGCCGCTCGATCTCCGCGACTATCGCAGAGCGGGCGGCCTCGTTCGCGGCGTTCGTATCTTTTTCATGGGATTTTCCCGGCAGGAAGGCCAAACCGGTACCGTATTCTCCCGCGGCGGGCAAGCCGGGCACCAACGTTTTATAGAACTCGTGCGGGATCTGGAGCAGCACGCCCGCCCCGTCGCCGGTCTTGTTGTCGGCGCTTTCGGCGCCGCGATGCTCCATTCGTTCGAGGACCTCGATACCCCGTTTCAGGATATCGTGGGACTTTCGTCCCTTTATATCGGCGACGAACCCGATTCCGCAAGAATCGTGTTCGTCCTCGCGCCGGTAGAGCCCCCCTTGGTGGCTCTTGCCGTCCTGATGATCGCTCTGATGGTCCCCCATGGCGGCTCCTTCCATAGGACGTGTCGATACTACGCCCATGACTCAGCGTACTTATACACAATATGCATTTTTTATGCAATAATCATGCATATTATTTGTATGATCGCATATATATGCGGCGACGTGGAGCGCTCATCGACATTGAGCGTGCGTAGAATAAAAAAGACCGCCGCGATCGGGAGGAGGAGGACCGATCGCGGCGGATATCGCGGGACTTTTTCGCGGCTCGTACTACACTTGACAACACCGTACCGGCCGTGAAGTTACAAGGGTATTTCTTCCTTTGACGAGGAGGGAGAAGCCGGGTATCCTGGAGGACCGTCATGAAGGCGCTCCGCGTTCTCGTCGCATTCTCAGCGCTCCTGTTCGCCGCGCTCTTCGGCTGGTCCGTG
Source organism: Spirochaetota bacterium (assembly GCA_023398155.1). Lineage (GTDB taxonomy): Bacteria > Spirochaetota > Spirochaetia > Treponematales > Breznakiellaceae > JAEXTK01. The sequence continues at coordinate 3,487 of JAEWSV010000300.1, read as the reverse complement.
ATCGTGCTCGATTCGGTCGAGCGTACGGTGGCGACCGCGGAACGGGGTAAGGCGGGAGATGCCACGGTATTCCATTTCGTCGCCCTGCTTCCGGACTCGGAACGCGATCTTTTCTATTTAAGGGCGCGTAACGGAATGGCGGAAACGGCCGAGAAGGAACGGGCCGCGATCCAAGTCTTCGAATACCGCGGCGGGGAAGGAAGCGAGGCGATCCTTCGCCGGCTCCGCCTCATCGCCGACCTTTCCCCCGACGGGGCCATCCTCTCGCTGCCCACCGGGGGGATCTACGACGCCGAAATCGCCGCCCTGGCCGGACGGGGAGTGCCGGTGGTGACGTTGGAGAATGACCTCCCGTCAACGAAGAGGCGGGCCCACGTAGGCACCAACGCCTTCGAACTCGGCAAGCTCGCGGGAAAAGCGGTCTCCGACCGATTCCCCCGCGGCGCCCGCGTCGCCCTCCTCCTCTCCATGGGCCAGAACGGCTCGCCGAGCCGGGACGCGACCTTCGTCATGGGTTTCCGCCAGACGGAGCGGCTCTATCCGGCCATCCGCCTGGAATCCATCCGCAGCGGTCCCAACGAATCGGCGGCCGGAGAGGAATTCGTCCGCGACCTCCTCTCCGCCTCCTCATCCTTCGACGTGGCCATCTTCACTAACGCCCGCGACGCCGAAGGCGCGGCCCAAGCCCTCGTCGAGTTCGGCCGCGTCGGAAAACTCGCCATCCTCGCCTTCGACGACACTCCGGAGATCCGCAAGCTCATAGAGACGGGCGTGGTCGCGGCGAGCCTCGCGCGCAATCCCGAACGGGCCGGCGCGGCGGCGGTGGAAACCCTCGTCGCGCTCGCGCGGAACGAGCGGACGAGCGCCTACGTCGATCCGGGCGCCTACGTCCTCACCCAGGAAGAGCTCGCCAAGAGGCGGCGGCCATGAAGCTGCCCCGCACCATCCGCGATAAGCTGTTCGCCCTCTCCATCGTTCCCGTCCTCCTCATGGCCGTCGCCGCCGTATTCACCGCCTTCACCGTCTCCGCCACCCTCGGCGGGGTCGGCTCGCTTTTCGAAAAGAACCTCATCCTCCAGGAAACCCTCGCGCAGGTTGCCGCGGCCAAGGCGAATCTTTCGGCCTACATGGAAACGAAGAACTCCGACAATCTCCGGCGGTTCATCCACTACTCGCGCATACTTTCGCAAAAGGCCGCCTTCTGGGACGCTTCCGTCGGCGCCGACGAGGAGTCGCTCATCGAACGGAACATAGCCGCCCTCCTCGCGGAGTTCATCGCGGCGGGCGACGCGGCGGTCCAGGCCAAGCGGGGCCGCAACATTCCCGAGTACGGCCCCCGCTACGACCGCGTCGAGGAGCTCGAGGCTTCCATCCGGGAGCGAGCGGACGCCCTCGTGGTGGGACGCCTCGACTCGCAGTTGGAAGCCTTCACCGCGTTCTCCGCGGGCATGCGGCGCCTTCGCGTCCTCAACGCGGCCTCCATCTTCGCCGCCCTCCTCTTCGGCGTGTCCATCATCCTCTACTACAGCCTGAAGATCGCCTCGCCCATCGTCCACCTCGGCATGGAGGCCGACAAGATCGCGCGCGGCGAATTCGACGACGTCGCGCTCGCGGTGGAGGCGGACGACGAAATCGGCGCCGCGGCCTACGCGTTCAATCTCATGAAGAAATCGATCAAGGATTCGATCGATTCCATCCGCAGCAAGGCGGAGGTTGAACGGGCGCTCATGGAGGAGCGCGTCAAGAACTTGGAGATGGTCGGCTTGCTCCGGAACGCCGAGCTCGCGGCCTTGCAAGCGCGCATCAATCCCCACTTCCTCTTCAATACCCTCAACGCGGGAGTACAGCTCGCCGTGGTGGAGGACGCCGACCGCACGCGGACCTTCCTGGAGCGCCTCACCCGCCTCATGCGCTATTCCTTCCGCGACCTGGACGCGCCGGTAGCCCTCCGCGAAGAAATCGACTGCCTCCAGTCCTACCTCTACCTCATGTCCATCCGCTTCCCCGACGTCTTCCATTTCGCCGTTTCGATGGACGAAGACGCGGCGGAAGCGGTCATACCCAAGATGATCATCCAGCCGCTCGCGGAAAACGCCGTGCGCCACGGACTCCATGACCGGACCGCCGGGGCACTGCGCGCGGTCCGCGCCTTCCGCGCGGGTGGCGACGTCCGGATCGTCGTGGAGTATAACGGGAACGGCATCGCTGAAGAGCGGATCGCCGAGATATTCGAAGCGGCCGCGGACGGCCGCGACCTCAAGAGTTCGGGCGGCGGCGGGCTCGGCCTCGTGAACGTCATCCGCAGGCTCCGTCTCTTCTCGGGCCGCGACGACGTCCTTTCCGTAGAATCGCTCGATCCTTCGGGCACCCGCGTGACGATATCCATCCCCCATCGGGAGGCGTATTGATGAAAGCGCGCGTCTACCTCGTCGACGACGAGCAGCCCGTCCTGGACGGGCTCGCGGTCACCCTGCGTAAGTTCATGAGCGAGGTCGAAATCTGCGGAACCTCGCGGTCCGCGAGGGCGGCCGTGGAGGGCATCGCGCGGGAAAAACCCGACCTCGTCCTCATGGACGTGCGCATGCCGGGCATGAGCGGCCTCGACGCGCTCCGGGAGCTCCGTCGCCTCTCGCCGGATACCCTCCCCATCCTCCTCACCGCGTACGAGCGGTTCGACATCGCCCGCGAGGCGTTCTCCTTGGGCGTCTACGACTACCTCGTGAAGCCGGTGGAACAGGAAGTCCTCGTCCGGACGATCAGGGGCGCCCTCGCCCTCCTCGCCGAGCGGAAGGAAGCCGCGCTGCGGGCGGTCGCCGCCCGTGACGAGCTGGAACTCGCCCGCCCGCTCCTGGAAGCGGGTTTCGTCTACGAAGCCCTCCTCGGCGAAAGGCGAGGCGGCCTGCTTTCTTCATACGCCCAGCGGCTCGGCCTCCGATCCGAAGGGCCGATCGCGGGCCTCTTCGCCGCCGTGGGCCGGCGGCCGTCCGCGGGTGAGACGTGCGGGCCCGTGACCGCAGAGGACGCGGGGGCCTTCCGCGCCGCCATCGCCTACCGCCTCTCCTGCATCGTGGGCGCGCCCATCGGCGGCGTCCTCCCCGTCTTCGTGGACCGCCAAGAGGCGGCGGACGCGGATGAAGCCCTCGCCGAGGCCCTCGCCGCGGTGGAAGATCGCGGCTTGGACGCGAGCCTCGGTTCGCTCAAGGAGAGCGCCTCACTCTCCGAGTCCTGGTCCGAGGCCCTCCTCGGCCTTTCCCGCGACGCTGCGCACGAAGCGGCGCACGAAGCGGCGCACGGAGCGGCGCACGGAGCGGCGCACGGAGCGGCGCACGAAGCGGCGCATGAAGCGGAGCGCGATGCTGCGCGCGTTGCTGCGCGGAAAGACGGCGCTGCCCGGGAGGCCGAACCGCATGCGGACGGCAGGACCGGAGACGCGGACCTGGCCGCGTCGGCTTTCGCCGCGTCGGCTTTCGCCGCGGCGGCCTTAGCC
>JAEWSV010000283.1 GCA_023398155.1 Spirochaetota bacterium | reverse complement strand
ATGAGGTGCTCGCGCACCTCCGCGTTGGCCGTATCCAGACGGACGAGGCCGTCGTGGCCGGCCCAGGTGTCGTACGCGAAAGGGAGTCCTCCCTGCCCCGGCCGCGACGGGTCGTAACCGGCGATCCAGCGGGCGTAGGGAGACGCAGCCCCCCGTTCCGCCACGTCGCGCACGAAGGGATGGCTCCGTCCGACGTGGTTGAAGACGGCGTCCAGGACGAGCGAGATCCCGCGCCGCCGAAGTTCCGCGGCCAGGGAGGCGAGGTCGGCGTTCGTTCCGAGACGCCGATCTACGGTCCGATAGTCCGTCGTATCGTAGCCGTGCCGTTCCGACTGGAAGACCGGCCCCAGGAGCAGCGAGTTCGCGCCGACGCGTTCCAGCGCCGGTATCCAATCGGCGACGCGGGCGAGGCGATTCTGCGGGGCGGCGACTCCGTCGTTCTCTCGGGGCGCGCCCAGGGCCCCGAGCGGATACATATGGTAAAACACCGCGTCTTCGTATCTCACGTTTCCTTCCTCCGGCTTCGTTGCGGTTTACGAGAAGATCCCATGCATATAGTGGTGCACGACGCGACGGACGAACCGCTCGTCGGGATCGAGGGCTCCCGCGAGCAGGAGACCCACATAGGCGTCGGCGGCGCCGATGAACGAGGCCGCGTACGGGAGATCCCGGCCGGCCATGTTGCCGTGGTCCCGCGCGGCAGCGGCGAAGAGCCTCCGAACCGAGTCGTAGAGCTTCTCGGTGAAAGGCCGAAAGACCGCGTGGGCTTCGCTGGCCGGCGGACTGAACGCGAGGGCCAGGCGCAGGCGGGTGAAGGCCGGATCGGCGCGCGCGAATGACAGGAACGCCTCCATCAGCGCGACGAGGGCGACGGCGACGTCTCCCCGGTACGCGCCGGCGGCCTCGACCGAGTCCGCGAAGGCTCCGTAACGCTCCTCCGCGATCGCTTCCAAGAGGCCGCGTTTGCTGCCGAAGTGGTAATAGAGGGTGGGCTTGGTGATCGCAGCCGCATCGCATACGTCCTGCACGCCGACGGCGGCGTAACCGCGGTCGGCGAAGAGGGACAGGGCTTCGGTCAAAATTCGGTCCCGCGTCGAATCCATGAATCGTTAATATACCGATCGGTATATGAACGTCAAGAGGGGCTAACGGCGGCCCGCACAGCGCGCTTCGTTTGCGCCGTGTCCGCCGTAGGCCTATACTTGAGGAGGACGGACGCGCAGGTCGCGATTCCGCAACATCGCTTACACCGACCCCCTTCGCGTAGCGTTCCGAAGGAGGTCGTCATGGCGGTACTCACCATCTCCCGCGATATCGGCTCCGGAGGTCTCGAACTCGCCCGTCGTACGGCGGAACTCGCCGACTACCGGATAGCCGACAAGAGCGTGATCGAGCGCGTGATGCGCGAATACGGTTTCGTCGATTTCGACAGGGGCTACGAAGCGTCCGGAGGATTCTGGAACGCCGAAGACGAGCTCACCGAACGCACCCTCTCCTTCCTGGATCGGGTGATCCGCGCCATAGCCAAGACCGACCGGGTCGTCATCATCGGAAGGGGCGGCTACGCGCCGCTCGCCGGGTTCACCGACGTCATCCACGTCCGCGCGACGGCGCCCTTCCGAGTCCGCGTAGACCGCGTCATGCGCGAACACGACATCCAGGCGCGGAGCGACGCCGAACGTTTCGTCGACCGTAGGGATAAATCGCGCCGCGGCTTCGTCGCGCGCTATTACGGTTCGCGCTGGGAAGACGCTTCGGCCTTCGACCTGACGGTCAACGTGGACGCCTTCGGGACGGGCCCGCTCGCCGAACTCCTCGCCGCGGCCTTAGAGCGCCTCGACGCCCGGCCGCGCGGCGATCCCTCAGTGACCGACATCGAGACCGACGCCCTACTCCTTGAGGCCGCAGTCAAACACTTGGCGGAACCCGTGGTCGAAGCGCTCGACGATTGAAGTCCGCGCCGGAGATGCCGCGCCTTCACGACCGGGGGCGGCGGGAGAGGGCGCTCGCGAGCGCGCGGATGTCGACGCCGCCTTCCGGACCGCCGGGCGAGAGTTCCTCGAGCGTCGCGTCGAGTTCGAAGGGACGCCGGGCGACGTGCTCCGGGTAATGGGCATCCGAAGAGGTCGTGAGCGGATAGCCGAGGGTGGCGACCGTCGGGGGAAGACGCACGCATTCGATCGCGGCCCAATCACCCTTCACCACGAAGCCGAGCTGGCTCGTCATGGAAAAGGCGGGGCGGTCCACATGGGCGGGTATGACGATGCCGCCGAACGCCTCCGCGCGCGATCCGATCTCGTCGACGCCGAGGTCGAGCGCCGCGCCGAGGTAGTTCTCCACTTCGCCCTCCACGTTCTCGTCCTCATCCACGTAAACCTGATCGCCGAGGCGCTCAGGATCGTTCGGAAAGGCGGGGAGCAAGTCGTAGGCGGCCCGCGAGAAGGCCAGAGCGGCGTCCAAGGAACCGAAGAGGCAGAGAATGTGGACTTCTTCGCGGGTGGTCGCTTCCATGCCGAAGACCGGCAGGATGCCTTCCGCGCTGCAGGCCGCGGCGAAGGCGGGGCAGTTGAGCGAGGAATTGTGGTCGGTGAGCGCGAGCAGGCCGACGCCTCGGGAGGCCGCGCGGGACGCGAGCACGCGGGGGGAAAGGTCGAGGGAACCGCACGGCGAGAGGCAGGAATGGTTGTGCAGGTCCGCGAGGATCGACATGGCTCGCTTTCGCCGCGCTTCGGCGTCCGCGCTAGACCGGATTACCGAGAAGGGCGTAGAGCCGGCCGGAGACTACGAACTGGCTCTCCGCGGTCCTGAGGATGGCGACTTCCTCGTCCTTAGCCGCCTCGATCATATCGTCGGGAACGGGCCGTGAATTACAGACGATGATCACCGCGATGCTCGCGAGAGTAGCGACCGCCACGGTATTCTTGTGGGCTTGGATGGTGATGAGCGCGCCCCCCGATTTCGCGTTGGCCATGACATCCGACAAGAGATCCGAGGTATAGGCGCCGGTCAGCGGCGCGTCGTTGAACGTTCCTTGGATCACTTCGCAGCCGAGCGCCGCGGCGACTTCCCGTATGGTCATGCTTGTGCCTCCCCGGCCTTGCCGCCGATGTAAATGACGGACCGGACGGTAGTCCCCCGCCCTTCGGCCGATTCGATGGAGAATTCGTCCGAAACCCGTTTGGTATTCGCCAAGCCCATGCCAGCGCCGAAACCGAGGGACCGTATCCACTCGTTCGCGGTGGACCAGCCTTCCTGGAGGGCCAGATTCACGTCGGCGATACCGGGCCCGGTGTCGGTCGCCGTGATGATCACCCGGTCGCCGAGGATGGCGCAATGGATGGTGCCGCCGTAGGAATGGACCACCTGGTTGATCTCCAGTTCGTAGCTGGCCACCGCGATGCGGCGCACCGTCCTGGCCTCCAAGTCCAAGCGCTTGAGCGCCTTCTTGATCTCGGTGGAGGCGCGGCCCGCGCCTTCGAAATCGTAGCGGGCGGTGCGGAATTCCAACTCGGCCGAGCCGTCCTTCGGCGACGGATTCTCGGCGGGCGCCAGGTTGCGCTCCAGGCGCAATACCTCGCGGTTCATCTCCACGAGGAGGGTCCGGATGACGTCCTTGGAGGTGATGATGCCGACCAGTTCCCGCTCCTTGTTGAGCACCGGGAAGCGGCCGAAACGGAATTTGTTGAGATAGGAGATGGCGAAGGATAGGGGCATATCGTCCTCGAGGACGATCACGTTGCGCGTCATGTGCCTCTCCGCCGTTTCATCGATATAGCCGGAGTCGAGGGCCGTGACGATGTCGTCTATGGAAACGATGCCCAAGAGGCGCCGGTCCTCCGCGATGGGGAGGCCGGTGATGTAGTTCTCCTTCATCAAGGCCTGGATACGGCGTAAGCTGTCTCCCCGGCGCGCGGTGATGAGGGCGCTCGTCATCACGTCCTTGATCTTCAGTTTATAAATGAGTTCGAGGATTACGGACGGCGAGTCGTCGGTGCTGATCGGAATATCGTCGGCCATGACGGCCTACCTACCGCTCTCGCCCGCGGCCGGGAAGGGCTCGCCGCCCAGCAAGTGCCGCTCCACCAAGTCCGCTACTCCGTCTTCGTCGTTCGTCCGCGCGGTGACGAAGGAGGCGATGGCCTTCATCCGGTCGTCCCCGTTCCGCATGGCGACGCCGCGTCCCGCCCAACGGATCATGCTTTCGTCGTTCATGGAGTCGCCGACCGCGAGGACTTCCTCGCGCTTGATGCCGAGCTTGGACGCGACGATCATGAGCGCTTCGCCTTTACCGGTCGCGGGAGGCAGGACTTCCAAGAAGTACGGCTTGCTCGTGAAAATGGTCACCCGGTCGCCGATGTACGTCTTAAGGATGATCTCCAACGGGCGCAGGAGCATCGGATCGCCCGGGATGACGAGTTTCTGGCGGCCGGAGGCGATCATCGCGCGGAAATTTTCCACGACGACCTGCCGGAAACCCGTAAGTTTCTGGTCCTGGTCGGCGAACTCGTTCCGCCGCGAGACGTAGATGGTGTCGTCCTCGTAGACCTGTACCGGCAGGCCCTCGGCTTCTACGAGATCGTAGACGGAGAGCGCGGCGTCGGTAGGGAGGCGCGCCTCGTACACGCTCGCGCCCGTATGGCTTTCCAGCACCGAAGTACCGTTATTGCAGACGAGATAGCCGGGACGCTTATGGAGGTCCAATTCGCGGGCGTACCGGTCCATGGCGCGGGGTGCGCGGCCCGAAGCGAGCACCACGATCACGCCGGCGCCTTCGGCTTTCTTGAGCACGCTCCGCGTCCTGAAAGAGATCGTCAGGTCCCGACGCAAGAGCGTATCGTCGAGATCCAACGCGAGCAACTTTATTCCATTCATACGGGCACCTTGTGCGTAGTATCGCACGGATTCGCGAGAAGCCGGCCGAGGGAAAGGCAGGCTTCGAACATGGAAAGGGGGGTGGAGAGGACGGTGAGATCGTGTTGAGCGGCGAGTTCCTTCATCGCGGGCTGGGGCGTCTTGTCGTTCACGAGCAGGATGCCCCGGGCGCCGACGATGTCGGCGGTGCGGACCGTCTGCTCGGTGGTGAGGGAGGTGACGAGGATGAGGTCGTCGTACTCGGTGACGAGGACGTCGCTCATGAGGTCGCCGGCCAGGACGTGGCGGAGGGGATCCCCGGGAAAATCCTGCGATCGATGAACGATGTGGGCGGGTAGCTGCTCCACGATATCGAGGAACGTCATACGGCGCCGTTTCCCGCGGATATTTCACGGTAGGAACCGCGAGCCTCGGCCGCGAGCGCCACGTAGTGCCGAGAATTCTCCGAGATCCCGGCGACTTCCTCGTCGGTGAGGGCGCGGACCAGCTTGGCGGGAGACCCTAGGATCAGGGATCGAGGAGGGAATTTCTTACCCTGCGTCACGAGGGCGCCGGCTCCGACCATCGAGTTAGCGCCGACCTCGGCGCCGTTCAATACGATGGCGCCCATGCCGATGAGGGCGCCGTCTCCGAC
>JAEWSV010000017.1 GCA_023398155.1 Spirochaetota bacterium | reverse complement strand
CCGTCTCCGGTGGAGGCCGCGGCGGCGGAATCCGCGGCGGCGGCATGGCCGGCGGCTTGCCGACGCGCGGCGCCATGATCGGCGCCCACGCGCCCTTCACCCTTGAGGACGCTACGCTCGAATCCCTCGGAGATTTGGTGCGGCGCAGCGGGACGCCCTTCCACGTCCACGTCGCCGAGGACCGCTACGACGCCTCCGAAAGCCGCGCCCGGCGCGGAATGGACCCCGTCGTCCGCCTGGACCGCTTCGGCTGCCTGGTCCGGAATTCCATCGTCGCCCACGGGATTTGGCTCGGGAGCGACGAGCTGGATCTACTGGCCGAGCGCGGCGCTCGCCTGGCGCACAACGCGCGGAGCAACATGAACAACGGCGTGGGCTACGCGCGGCTCCTTCCGCGCGCGGCGAATTTCCTCCTCGGCACGGACGGCATGGGCGCCGACATGTTGGAGGAACTCCGCTTCGCCTACTTCAAGCATCGGGACGAGGGAGGCGGCCTCTCTCCGGAAGCCTTCGTGCGCGCGCTCGGCAGGAACGGCCGCTTCGCCGCCGACGTGCTTTCGGCGGTAGCCGCGGCAGCGAGCGGCCAGTGGCCGGCGCCCGCCGCGGCGATCGCCGCAGGCCCCGCCCCCTACGGGCTCGCGGTCGGCGCCCCCGCCGATCTTGTGCACTGGGATTACGAGGGCCCGACGCCGGTGGGCTCGGACAACCTGGCGGGACACCTCGTCTTCGGGCTTTCGACCCGCGACGTCCGGTCTACCGTCGTCGCCGGACGCTTCATCGTGGAGAATAGGATACCGGCTTTCGATTCCGCGGCCATCGCGGCGAAGGCGAACGAGGAGGCGGTACGCCTCTGGAAACGCATGGAAGAGGGGAAGTGATCGACATGGGATATGAAGCGAAAGAAACCCTGCGCCTCGCGGCCGCGTACCGCGACTACACCGCCGAGAACCTCGGCAAGCTGATCCGGGTCCCCGGCTACAGCTGCACGGAGAAGGACCGCATCGAAGTCCTCAAGAAATTGTGCGCCGAAGCCGGCATGGAGGACCTCCATACGGACGGCCTCGGCAGCCTCCTCGGGAAGGTCGGGAACGGAAAGAAGAAACTGGTGTTAGATGCGCACATCGATACGGTGGGCATCGGCGATCCGTCCCAGTGGAAGACGCCGCCGCATTCGGGCACCGTGAAAGACGGCCTCGTCTATGGCCGCGGCGCTTCCGACCAGCTCGGCGGCGCGGCATCCATGATCACCGCGGCCCGCATCCTCAAGGAATCGAAGTACTCAGGCGACTACACGGTATGGTTCGCTTTCACCGTCATCGAGGAAGACTGCGACGGCCTCTGCTGGAAGCACCTCATCGAGGAGGAGAAGTTCGTCCCCGATTTCGCGGTCTCCACCGAACCGACGAGCTGCCGGCTCTACCGCGGCCACCGCGGCCGCATGGAGATCCGCATCGATATCAAGGGCATCTCCTGCCACGGTTCCGCCCCCGAGCGCGGCGAGAGCGCGGCCTACAAGGCCGCCCGCGCCGCCCTGGCCATCGAAAAGCTCAACACTGAACTTTTGGCCGATGACGACGGTTTTCTCGGTAAGGGGACCATTACCGTCTCCCAGATCGACGTGCACGGACCCTCGCAGTGCGCGGTGCCGGACCAGGCCATGCTCTATTGCGACCGCCGCCTCACTTGGGGGGAGGACGACGCTATCGCCATCGCCCAGGTGGAGAAGGCCCTGGCAGCGGCGGGCGTGGACAAGTTCACCGTGAAGATGCCCGAGTACTCGCAGCCCGCATACACCGGCAAGGTCTACCCGCAGGAGCTCTATTTCCCGACCTGGAAGATTCCCGCCGATCATCCTTTGGTGGCCTCCGGCGAGGACGCCTATGAGGCCCTGTACGGGAAGAAGCCGACGGTGGACAAGTGGACCTTCTCCACCAACTGCGTGGCCATCTGCGGCCGCCACAAGATCCCCTGCATCGGCTTCGGTCCCGGCGACGAGAACCAGGCCCACGCCCCGAACGAGATCAACCGCGTCGCGGACCTGGAACTCTGTTCCGCCTTCTACGCGAGCCTCCCGTACTTCCTGGAGAAGCGCGCGTGAGGTGGCTGTACCGCTGCCCGACTTGCGGCCGCGAATTCGATATAGAACCCGGGCGCTACCTCTGCGATCGCTGCTCGGCGTCCAATAAGCCGGGCTCCCCGCTCAAGGGCGTGCTGGAATGCGCCTGGGAAGGCGAGCGGCAAGGCATCGCCTGGGAAAATACCCTCGGCCCGACGTTTTCCGTCCGCGACGTGCCCCTCCCGGTTGCGGCGGAATTCTTCCCGCCCATCCCCGTCGGCGATACGCCCCTCTGGGCTCCGGAGCGCCTCCGCGCCGAACTCGGCTTTCCCGGCCTCTTCCTCAAAGACGACACCTGCGAGCCCTCGGGGTCCTTCAAGGATCGAGCGAGTTTCCTGGTCGCAGCCTTTGCGCGCTCGGCCGGCATCGGCGAGATAGCGCTGGCCTCCACCGGCAACGCCGCCTCCAGCATGGCGGCGGTGGGCGCGGCCGCGGGCCTCAAGGTCACGGTCTTCCTGCCCGCCGCGGCCCCGGTCGCCAAGCGGATACAGGTGTTGCAGTACGGCGCCGAGCTCCGCGAGGTGGCCGGCAACTACGACCGCGCCTTCGACCTGTCCTTGGACTATTCGGAGGAGACGGGGACCCTGTCGCGGAACACAGCCTACAATCCCCTCACCATAGAGGGTAAGAAGACGGTCTCGTTCGAGATCGCGGAGGCCCTCTCCCGCGCGTCCTTGGACGGCCGGCGCAGGTTCCGCGCGCCCGACCACGTCTTCGTGCCCACGGGCGACGGGGTGATCTTGGCGGGGGTTTACCGCGGCTTCGAGGACCTCATGAAGCTCGGCGCGATCGCCGGAATGCCGACGGTGTGGGCTTGCCAAGCCGAGGGGTCCAAGGCGATCGCGCGCGCGCTTACGGCCGCTTCCTCGGGTTACTACGGCGACCCCTTCGACCCGGTCGTCCCCTCATCCACCATCGCGGATTCCATCTCCGTCGACGCGCCGCGGAACGGCCCCTACGCCCTCGCGAAGCTCTTGAAGTACGGGGGCAAGGCGGTGACCGTGGACGACGATGAGATCCTCTCGGCCCAGCGCCTGGCGGCTTCTCGGGCCGGACTTTTCACCGAGCCTTCGTCGGCCTGCGCCTTCGCGGGTTTCCTGAAAGCCAAAGCGAACATCGACCCGTCCGAGACCGTCGTCGTGATGCTCACCGGATCGGGACTGAAAGATATCAGGAGCGCGGCCCGCGCGGTCGGCGCCGCCGAATAAAAGGAGTACGTCATGATCGATTTGAAGGTCCTGGAGACCCAACGCAAGAAGAACGTCCAGCGCTGCAGGGAGAAAGGCATCATCTTGCCGACCTATGCCCAGATGCGCGACCCGTCAAAGGTGCCCGAAGCGATCAAGAAGGAGCTCGCGGGCGTGGGGCTCTGGGACGTGCATAGCCGGAACCTATTTCGCGTGACCTGGCACAACGAGCCGGTCGAAAAGGGCGGCGGTTTCGGCGGAGTCAACTTCATCGAACTCCCTTCTTCGATCACGGGCACCAAGGCCCGGATCGTGGGCATAGTCGGCAAGTGGTTCCCCACGGGCGCGCACAAGGTCGGCGCGGCCCTCTCTTGCCTGCTGCCCGAGCTCGTGACCGGCCGCTTCGATCCCACTACCAAGAAGGCGGTCTGGCCCTCCACCGGCAACTATTGCCGCGGCGGCGCCTACATCTCCCGCCTCCTCGCTTGCCCATCGGTCGCCATCCTCCCCGCGGGCATGTCCAAGGAACGTTTCGAGTGGCTCAAGACCATGGCCGAAGAAGTCATCGCCACGCCGGGCAGCGAGTCCAACGTGAAGGAGATCTTCGACAAGTGTACGGAGATCCGCGCCACGCGGCCGGACGCGGTGATCTTCAACCAGTTCGATCAGCTCCCGAACCACCTCTGGCACTACGCCGTCACGGGCCCTGCCATGGAAGAAGTCTTCAAGGCCATAGCTAGGAAGGGCGATCGCGTCGCAGGCGCCGTGCTCTCTTCCGGCTCCGCGGGTACCCTCGGTTCCGGCTCCTACCTCCGCGATACCTTCCCCGGCGCCAAGGTCGGCGTTGCCGAGGCCCTCCAGTGCCCGACCATCCTGGAGAACGGCTTCGGCGAGCACCGGATTGAGGGTATCGGCGATAAGCACATCCCGTGGATCCACAATCTTCGCGACACCGACGCCGCGATCGGTGTGGACGACGAACTGCCCATGCGCTTCATCCGCCTTTTCAACGAACCGGCCGGCCATAAACTCCTCGCCGATGCGGGCGTAAGCGCCGACCTCATCGCCAAGCTCGATTGGCTCGGTATTTCAAGTTTGGGAAACCTTATCGGCGCCATCAAGATGGCCAAGTACTACGAGCTCGGAGAGAACGACGTGGTCTTTACGGTTTTCACCGACTCCATGGAACTTTACGGTAGCCGACTGACCGAGCTCACCACGGAGCGGGGCGCCTACGACACCCGGCAGGCCGACCGCGACTACGAGCGCCTGACGAGCCTGGAGATCGACCATGTCCTGGAACTCTCCCAGACGGACAAGCGGCGGGTCCACAACCTCAAGTATTTCACCTGGATAGAGCAGCTCGGGAAGGACTTGGGCGAGCTCCGCGCCCAGTGGGACGACTATCGCGCCTATTGGGGCGGGCTCAGGGAACAGGTCGCCGACCTGGACAAGATGATCGAAGAATTCAACGCGGAGGTCGCCAAGTGATACTGCTCAAGAATTGCCGGGCCGTGGCGCAACCCCACGTCCGGCCCGCTCCTGGAGAGCCCGCGGTCTCCACCGATCTCCGGGGCGTCGACATCCTCATCAAAGGCAACCGCATCGCCGCGATAGGGAAAAACCTCACGCTTCCGCCCCCGGCCCGCCCTTCGGCCGGCGACGGAACGGAAGGAGCCGCGGCGGGCGATGCCGGCCTCTCGGCCGGCGCCGGGACGGCCGGTGCAGCGGCCGATGACGGCGAGCGCCGCGTGATCGACGCGTCGCGCCTCGTGGTCCTGCCGGGCATGGTGAACACCCACCACCACTTCGTGCAGACCCTCACGCGCGCGGCCCCCGGCGCCCAGGACGCCAAGCTCTTCGACTGGCTCGTCTACCTCTACGAGATCTGGAAGAACATAGACGAGGAGTCGATCTACTGGTCAAGCCGCCTGGCCCTGGCCGAACTCGCGCTCTCAGGCGCCACCTGCTCCACCGACCACCACTACCTCTACCCCGCCTCACGGACCATTGACATCCCCGCCCTCCAGTTCGGCGCGGCGGCCGATATCGGCGTGCGCTTCGCCCCGACGCGCGGGTCCATGTCCATGTCCAAGAAGGACGGCGGCCTCCCGCCCGATTCGTGCGTCCAGGACGAGGACCGTATCCTGGCGGACACCGAAGCGGCGATCAAGAAGTTCAACGATCCGTCCCCCGACTCCATGCGCCGCCTCACCATCGGGCCGTGCAGCCCGTTCACCGTCTCCGAATCGCTCATGAAGAAGAGCGCGGAGCTCGGCCGTAAGCTCGGCGTGCGCCTCCACACTCACTTGGCGGAAACGGCGGATGAGGACGAGTTCTGCATGTCAATGTTCAACCGTCGCCCGCTGGCGCTCATGGAGGACACGGGCTTCATCGGTGACGACGTCTGGTACGCCCACGGCATCTTCTTCCAGG
>JAEWSV010000002.1 GCA_023398155.1 Spirochaetota bacterium | reverse complement strand
GAACGGGCCGTAGTAGTCGCGGAGATATTCGGAAAGGTGCTTGAGCATTTAAACCTCTAGTAGGCCAATTTTAGCCGTAATGTCAAAAACCTTCAAGTTAAATGGGGAATCGGAGTCCCGCGCGGGGACGGCCGTGGACGCGCCGGCGGGGGCCCGCTATAATGCCCGATCATGGAAATCCGCGTTCGTTACGCCCCGTCTCCGACGGGACTTCAGCACATCGGCGGGGTCCGCACGGCCCTCTTCAATTACCTTTTCGCCCGCTCTGTCGGCGGCAAATTCATCCTCCGCATCGAGGATACCGACCGGACGCGGACGACGGACGACGCCGTCCGCAACCTCTACGACACCTTCGAGTGGCTGGGAGTCAGATGGGACGAGGGCCCCGACGTCGGCGGCCCCTGCGGTCCGTACGTACAGTCGGAACGCTTCGACCTCTTCAAGAAGTACGCCGAGCAACTCGTGGCCATGGACCGGGCCTACTATTGCTTCTGCGATTCCGAGCGGCTGGACCGCATCCGCAAGGAGCGGGAGGAGTCCAAGTCGAGCGAGACGGGCTACGACCGCCATTGCCGGTCCCTGGACCCGAAGGAGGCCGCCTCCCGCGCGGCCGCCGGAGAGCCCCACGTCATCCGCCTCAAGATCCCCCTCGGCCGCACGGTGAGTATCCGCGACCACCTCCTCGGCGAGGTGGAGTGGAAGACCGACGACATCAGCCCGGACCCCGTCCTCCTCAAGTCCGACGGGTTCCCGACCTACCACTTGGCCAACGTTGTGGACGACCACCTCATGGGCATCAGCCACGTCCTCCGCGCCCAGGAATGGCTCCCTTCCACGCCCCTCCACGTCCTCATGTACGAGGCCTTCGGGTGGGAGCATCCGGAATTCTGCCACCTCCCCATGGTCATGGGCCAGGACGGCAAAAAGCTCTCCAAACGCCACGGCTCCACGAGCGTGGACGAGTTCCGCCGCCAGGGCTACCTTCCGGAAGCCCTCCTCAATTACGTGGCCCTCCTCGGGGCTTCCTACGAGGAAGGCCGGGATATCTTCCCGCTGGAGGAGCTCGCGCGCCTCTTCAAGCTCGATAAGCTCAACAAGTCGCCCGCAGTCTTCGACTACAAGAAGCTGGAGTGGTTCAACGGCCAGTACATCCGCATGAAGTCCGACGCCGAGCTCGCCGAGCTCGCGCTCCCCTACGCGGTCTCCGGCGGCCTCTTCGCCCCCGGAGACCGCTTCGGAGCGGAGGCGCCGACCGCCGGTTCAGCGACCGCCCCGATGGCCGCCGCCGAATCCGTGCCGCTTCCCGCGACGGAGCCCGCTCCCGCCCAGAAAGCCGTCTTCGTCGCCGCCCTCCCGCTCGTCAAGGAGCGCCTGTCCTTCCTCCACGAGCTGCCCGGCAAGCTCCGCTACCTCTTCGCTGAGCCTCCCGTGGCAGCGGCGGAAGAATTCATCCCGAAAAAAGCGGACCTGGCCGCCGCGCGCCGGCTTCTCGCGGCAGGCCGGACCCTCGTGGCCGGCATGGCCGCCGCCGCTTCCGACGAGGCCGCCGAGGAGGCGGTCAAGCGGTTCGCGGAAACCGAGAACCTGAAGCTCGGCGACCTCATGATGCCGCTCCGCGTCGCCGTCACCGGTTCTCGGGTCAGCCCGCCGCTCTTCGGCTCGGTACGCATCCTCGGCGCGGAACGGACCCTCGCCCGCGTGGACCGCGCCTTGGCGGCGCTAGATACCGCCCTCGCGAAGGGCTAGGCCGACGTGAAAATCCGTGTCATCGAGCTCCCCCTCGACTTCGGGGCGAGCCGCCGCGGCAGCGACATGGGCCCTTCGGCGATGCGCCTCGCGGGCCTCAAGAAAGCCCTCCTCGAATTGGGGCACGAGCCCGAGGAATGCTTCCCCGGCATCCCGGTGCCCGCCCAGGAATTCGCGGAGGAGGGCGACGAGTCGGCCAAGTTCCTCGCGCCTATCGCCGAAGCCTGCGGGGAGCTCGCCGCCCGGGTGGAGTCCGCCGTGGACGACGGCGCCTTCCCCCTCGTGCTCGGCGGCGACCATTCCATCGCCATCGGCACGCTCTCCGGCCTCGGCGCCGCGTACCGCAAGCGCGGCCTCCGCTGGGGGACCCTCTGGGTGGACGCCCACGGCGACTTCAACACGCCGGAGAGTTCGCCGTCGGGCAACATCCACGGCATGTGCCTGGCCGTCGCCTGCGGCCTCGGCCGGAAAGAGCTCACCGGCCTCCGCGGCGACTTCCGCAAGCTGGACCCCGCGAACACGGCCCTCGTCGGCGTGCGCGACCTCGATCCCATGGAGAAGACGAACATGCGGCAGGCCGGCCTCACCGTCTTCACCATGACCGAGGTGGATAGGCTCGGCATCGCGGAGGCCACCCGCAGGATAGTGGCCTTCTTCAAGGAAAAGGTGGACGCCCTCCACGTGAGCGTGGACATGGACGTGATGGATCCCATGATCGCTCCGGGCGTCGGTATCCCGCTTCCCGGCGGCTTCTCCTATCGGGAGGTCCTCCTCTTGGCGGAAGAACTCGCGGCTTCGGGCCTCCTCCGTTCGGCGGAGATCGTGGAGGTGAACCCGGTCCTCGACGTGCGCAACCAAACGGCCCGCATGGCCGTAGAGATAGCGGCCCGGCTCCTGGGCGCGACTTCATACTGAAAGAACGAAGAAAGCGAGGATCCCATGACGGGCGGCATCGGCTTCGACAACGAGAAATACCTGGCGGAACAAGCGTCCTTCATCCTGGAACGCGCGGACAAGGCGGAGAAGCTCTACCTGGAATTCGGCGGTAAGCTCCTCTGGGATTACCACGCCGCCCGCGTGCTGCCCGGTTACGACCCGAACGTCAAGATGCGCCTCCTCGCCCGCCTCAAGGACCGCGCCGAGGTGGTCCTCTGCATCCACGCGGGGGATATCGAGCGCAAGAAGCTCCGGGGCGACTTCGGCATCACCTACGACGCCGACGCCCTCCGCATCGTGGACGAGCTCTCCGACTGGGGCGTGAAGACGGCGGGCGTGGTGATCACGCGCTTCGACGAGCAACCCGCCGCCGTCCAGTTCCGCACGAAGCTGGAACGCCGGGGCATTCCCGCGTTCACCCACAAATCGACGAAAGGCTACCCGAACGACGTCGACCTCATCGTGAGCCCGGAGGGCTACGGCGCCAACGCGTATATCCCCACGACCAAGCCCATCGTCGTGATCACCGGTCCCGGTCCCGGCAGCGGCAAGCTCGCCACCGCGCTGACGCTCCTCTACCACGACCGGGCGGCCGGCCGCTCCGCGACCTACGCCAAGTTCGAGACCTTCCCCGTCTGGAACCTGCCGCTCAAGCATCCGGTGAACGTCGCCTACGAGGCGGCCACCGCCGACCTCGGCGACTTCAACTGCGTGGATCCCTTCCACCTTGAAGCCTACGGCGCCACTTCGATCAACTACAACCGGGACGTGGAGGTCTTTCCCGTCCTGAGCCGTATCCTCCAACGCCTCGGCGGCGAGCCGTACAAGTCGCCCACCGACATGGGAGTCAACCGCATCGCGAGCGGCATCGTGGACGACGAGGCGTGCAAGGCCGCCGCCCTCCAGGAGATCATCCGTCGCCGTTTCCGCATCGCCGGCGAGTACAGCCTCGGCATCTGCGACGCCGAGCCGCTCCGCCGCGTGGACGCGATCATGGACTCCTTCGACCTGAAACCGGAGGATCGGGCCGTCGTGCTCAGCGCGCGCGAAGCCGCGGCCGAGGCCGCTACCAGCCGCAAGGGCAACGACGGCATCTTCTGCGGCGCCGCGCTCGAACTCCGCGACGGAACGATGGTCCAGGGTAAGAATTCCAAGCTGTTCCACGCCGCGAGCGCCGTCGTGCTCAACGCCGCCAAGCTCTTGGCCGGCATCCCGGACCGGATCCACCTGTTGCCGCCCGTGGTCACCGCCTCCATCCGCGGCCTCAAGCGCGACGTGCTCGGGAAGAAGAGCGAGAGCCTCAACCTGGACGAGACCCTCATCGCGCTCGCCGTTTCGGCCGCCATGAATCCCGCCGCGCAGGCCGCCCTGGAGGCGCTCAAGCAGCTGGACGGCTGCGAGCTCCATCTTTCGCACTTTCCCGGTCCGGGCGACGAGGCTGGTCTGCGGAACCTCGGACTCAACGCCACGAGCGACAGCGTGTTCGCGGGGAAGGCCGCCGTCGCCAGATAAGGCCGCTTATTTACAGGCCTCCTGCGGCCACCTATACTTATATCGATGTATCAAATAGCGTTCAATCAAGTGTATTTGGTGACGTTCGGACTCTTGCTCGTCCTGCTCATCGGCACGCTCATGGATCATGAGCCCCACTTTCTGCAGCACCGTCTTTTCCGCGACATGGTCGTCAGCACCATGGCGTGTACGGCCCTCGAGTTCATTACTTGGATCGTAGACGGCCGCTCGGACCGGCTCGGGTTCTTCGCGATGAGGATCGCGAACGTCGTCCTGTTCCTCATGAACATCGTTCCCTTGATCCTCTGGATCATCTACGTCGAGGCCCAAATCGATCAGGATCGCGCGCGTCTGCGCAGGATCGCCTGGAACCTCGGCGGGGTGTTCGCCGTGAACGGCATCATCGCGCTCTCCAGCCTGAAGACCGGGTTTTATTTTTTTTTCGACGAGGCGAACGTCTACCGCCGCGGCGCCCTCCACTGGGTCGCGGTGTGCCTCTACCTCGGCTTGCTCGCCTACGTCGTGATCCTTCCGGTGGTCAGGCGCCGAGCCTTCCCCGCGCGGCTCCGCCTGCCGCTCATCTTCTTCTCGGTGCCCTGCGTACTCGGCGTCGGCGCGCAGATGGCCTTCTACGGGCTCAACCTCGCCTGGGCCGGCGCGGCGCTTTCCCTGCTCGTCATCTACACGAGCATCCAGAACCGTATCCTTTCCACGGATTACCTTACCGGACTCTATAACCGTCGCCAGCTCGACCTTTTTCTGCGCCATAGCGTCAAGGGACTCAGGCCGCCGGAGAAATTGGCCCTCTTCATGCTCGACATCGACAAATTCAAGGCCATCAACGATACCTTCGGTCATCCGGTCGGAGACATGGCGCTCGAGTGTACCGCGGCCATCTTACGGAAGACCTTCCACCATCAGGATTTCATCGCGCGCTTCGCGGGGGATGAGTTCGCCGTCGCCTTGGAATTGACCGAGCTCGGAGACCTGGAGTCCATCGAGCGCCGACTCATGGACAAGATCGACGCGTTCAACCGGGAAGGCGCGTATCCTTTTAAGCTGTCCATCAGCTTCGGCGCTGCCGTGTACGACCCGACGACCTGCGGCAGCGTGAACGCCCTGGTCGAACAGGCCGACCGCGCCATGTACGAAATGAAACGGCTGCGGGAAGGCGAGGCTCCGGTTGACGTGCGGGGCCCTTTCCGCGCGGGCGCATAATTCCCGGTTCCGCTTGACCCTTCTTCCCCGGCCGGTCCATAGTGGCTCCACCGCGCCCCTGAAGCGCGGAAGGAGACCAATCATGAGCGATACCCCCGCCGCGGCTTCAGCCGCGAACGGCGCCGAATCCGGCGCCACGCCGTCCGACTTCATCCGCGACTTCGTCACCGAGGACCTCAAGAGAGGCCGCTACACGTACGTGCATACGCGGTTCCCGCCCGAGCCCAACGGCTGGCTCCACATCGGCCACGCCAAGGCGATCAGCGTGGATTTTTCCATCGCCGCCCAATTCGGAGGGAAGTGCAACCTCCGCTTCGACGACACGAACCCCGAGAAGGAGGACATCTCCTACGTCGAGGCCATCAAGCGCGACATCGCGTGGCTCGGCTACGATTGGGAGGACCGCGAGTACTACGCCTCCGACTACTACGAATACCTGTACGAGTTGGCCGTAAAACTCATCAAAAAGGGCGTCGCCTACGTTGACGATCTCTCGGACGAGGAGATCCGCGTCTACCGCGGAACGGCCGTGCCGGACAAGCACAACATCACCCACACGCCGCCCGGAAAGGACAGCCCGTACCGGAACCGGTCGGTGGAAGAGAACCTGGATCTCTTCGCCCGCATGAGGGCCGGAGAGTTCGCCGACGGGTCCAAGACGCTGCGGGCCAAGATCGACATGGCGCACCCGAACCTGGTGATGCGCGACCCCGTGATGTACCGCATCCGCCGCATGCCCCATTACCGGGTCGGCGACGCCTGGTGCATCTACCCGATGTACGACTTCCAGCATCCGCTCTCCGACGCGAAGGAGGGCATCACCCACTCGCTCTGCTCCCTGGAGTACGAGATCCATCGGCCGCTCTACGATTGGTTCATCAACGCCGCCGAAGTCTTCCCGAGCCGCCAGATCGAATTCTCGCGCCTCAACATCAGCCGCACCGTGCTCTCCAAGCGCTGGCTCCTGCAGCTCGTAACCGAGAAGCGCGTGTCCGGTTGGGACGATCCGCGCATGCCGACCATCTCCGGCCTCCGCCGCCGCGGCTACACCCCCGAGGCGATCCGCGACTTCATGTCGCGTATCGGCGTGGCCAAGACCGACAGCATGGTGGACGTGGCCCTGCTCGAGCACTGCCTCCGAGAGGACCTCAACAAGCGGGCGAACCGCGTCATGGCCGTCCTCAAGCCGCTCAAGCTCATCGTGGAAAACTGGCCGGAAGGAAAGATCGAGGAGCTCGATGCGGTCAATAATCCCGAAGACCCTGAGGCGGGCACGCGGAAGGTGGCCTTTACCCGCGAGCTCTGGATCGAGCGGGACGATTTCCAGGAGGTGCCGCCTCCCAAGTACTTCCGCCTCTTCCCCGGCAACTCCGTCCGCCTCCGCTACGGCTACATCGTCACCTGTACCGGCTTCGAGGCGGATCCGGCCACGGGAGAGATAACGGCCGTACGCTGCACCTACGACGAGGGAACCAAGGGCGGCAACGCATCCGACAACAAGAAGGTGAAGGGCACCATCCATTGGCTGTCCGCCGAGCAGGCCCTCCCCATCGAGGCGCGCCTCTACGACTA
>JAEWSV010000462.1 GCA_023398155.1 Spirochaetota bacterium | reverse complement strand
GTCATGTGGAGCCTGAACTTCCAGGCGTCGGCAACGGCGGCCGCAGCCGTCACCTCTCCGGCGATGAGCGCGACCGAGCCGATGCGGTGGATTTCCAGAAGACGGCACTCGAGCCGCGCCGCGACGTCCTCCGGGACGAGGGCGTCCACGGCCGAGCCAGGCACGGCGCGGATATCGAACTCTCGATACTTATCGACCTCTCGGCCCGATACGGACCCCGCCCGTTCCACGAGTTCTCGCTGATGCCAGGTAGGCAGCGCCAGGACGAAGGCCCGCTTCGCCTCGATATTGGCCACGGTCTGGTGACCGCTCTCCATCACCACGAGGACGCGGGAGATCGGATCGTAGTCGAGGGGGCAGTTCCACGCCACCGGCGCCAGGTCGTAACGGCCGTCGGCGCCGCGCGTGCAGACGAGCACGAGGCCGCCGGTATTGAGGAGGCGGTACGCGTCGGCGGGAGGTATGTCGAAGTAGTCCATTCCCGGAGTCTACTCCGCATTCTCCCGCCGGTGAAGGCTTATTCGGAATCCCGGAGCCAAACGCGCATCGGCCCCACCCCGCGATTGGCCCAGGCGTAATAGGGGATGGCCGTAAAGCCGCGCCCCCGTATCGCGACGACGCCCCCGAGGAGGTTGCCGTCCCAGGCCGCCGCCAGGCCCGCCTCGGCGCCGAGCGTAAGGTCAGCCACCGGGAAGGACGCGTCCCGCTCTTCTACGCAGTAAACGAGCGGACCGCGCTGGAGCGCGGAACGGCCGCGGTTATCCTCGACCCGAGGATCGCAGCGAACCTTGCGGACCGGCATGGGCAGATCCAGTTCCACGACGTCCCCGTCGCGCCACTCGCGTTCCACGACGGCGTACCCCTGATCCAGGACGATGGGCGCGGAAGCCCCGTTCACGCGGAGGGTCGGCTCGGCCGTCGCCGGCGAGGCGAACCGGTAGAGACCGCCGCCCAAGATGCGCTCCCGAGCCCAGCCCGGGATCCGGAGCAGCAGGCGCGCGTGCGCGGGCGCGCCGAGACTTACGGTTAGCTTCACCGACCCCGACCACGGATAGTCCGTCTCCTGGCTCAAGCCGAACCGCGTGCCCGCAGCCTCCACGGCCGCGCCGCCCGAAGCGTAGAGATTCACGTAAAGATCGTCTCCCCGCGCCGCATAGAAGTAGCCCGGAAGCGAAGGGAAAAATCGGCTCAGGTTCGTCGGGCAGCAGGAGACGTCGAACCAGGGCTGCCGGCCCGCGCTCCCATGGTTGAAAAGGAATTTGCCGTCCGACTCCAAAGGACTCACGTAGAAGTATTCATCCCCGGCGAGCGAGACCCCCGCGAGGAGCCTGTTGTAGAGGACCTGTTCAAGGAAGTCGATGTACTTGGCCTCGCCCGTGAGGAGGAAGAGCCGCTGGTTCCACATCACCGTGCCGATGGCGGCGCAGGTCTCCGCGTAGGCCGTCGCGTTAGGCAGTTCGAACTCTTCGCCGAAAGCTTCGCCCTTGTGCCGGGAACCGATTCCTCCGGTAAGATAAACCTTCGATTCCGCTACGTCGCGCCAGATCGTCTCTATGGCCTCGGCGAAGGAAGCGTCGCCTGAGAGGGCCGCTGCATCCGCCATGCCGCTATACATGTAGACCGCGCGCACCGCGTGCCCTACCGCCTCCCGCTGCTCGAGCACCGGAAGCCGGTCCTGGGCGTAGTCGGGATTATCCTCGAACTGGTAAAGCTCCCGCGTCTCATGGTGACCGCGCTCCAAAAGGAAGAAGCGGGCGAGTTCCAGGTATTCGCGATTTCCGGTGATCCTGTAGAGCCTCGCGAGTCCCATCTCCACGATCTGGTGACCGGGGACGTCCCTCTTCTTGTCCGGTCCGAACGTGCGGAGGAGCAACGCCGCGCTCTTGAGCGCCACGTCCAGCAGGCTCCGTTTCCCCGTCGACGCGTAGTGCGCGCAGGCCGCCTCGTACAGGTGCCCGCAGTCGTAGAGCTCGTGGCTCTGCACGAGGCTCGACCACCGCTCCTTCCCAGAAAAAGGGAGCACGTGAGCGGGGTCGATGGTCCGATTCGTGAAGAGGTACCCATCCTCCTCCTGGGCGGCGGCGATGAGGGCGATGAGACCGTCCAGTTTCCGGTCGAGCTCCTCGTCGTAGTTCTGCGCTAGAGAGAAGGAAGCCCCCTCGATGGCCTTGTACAGGTCGGTGTCGTCGCCGGGATGCGTGCCGACGTAGGGCCCCTCCATGAGCCCCGCCGCCTTGCGGAAGTTGTCGACGCGGCCGTACCGTTCGCACCTCTCCAGCACGACGGGAATGGTGACTTTCCGGTTCGTCTCCATCCGCGGAAGCCAGAAGCGGTCGGTGAGCTTCACCGCGGTGAACGGCGTCGGCAGGATGGGATAGTCGGCGCCGCTCATGATTTCATCCCCGAAAGAACGATGCCTTCTATGAAGTATTTCTGGCCGAAGAAGTACAGGACCACGCTCGGGGCGATGGACATGGTGCAGGCCGCCATGATCGAGCGATAGTCCGTCCCGAAGCCGGCCCTGAAGTTGGCCAGGCCCTGCGAGATCGTGTTCTGCTCATTCCGAGAAATGTAGATCAGCGGCCCCATGACGTCGTTCCAGTACAGGATGAACGTGAAGAGGAAAATCGAGATGAGCACGGGCTTGATGAGCGGCAGCAGGATACCGAAGAGGATGCGCGGGTGGCTCGCGCCATCGATGATCGCAGCTTCGTCCAGGTCGCGCGGAATGGTCATGAGGAATTGGCGGCACAGGAAGATGTTGAAGCCGCCGCCGCCCAGGAAGGCCGGCACGATGAGGGGGGTGAAACCGCTGGAAAGCCCGAGCATGGTCCAGCCGATGAAGATCGGTATGATCGTCACTGCCCCCGGCATGAGCATGGAGGCGATCACCATGGTGAACAGGACCTTCTTGCCGGGGAATTCCAACCGGGCGAAACAGTAGGCCGCCAGGGTGAAGGTGAACAGCACGCCGAAAAGCGAAGGGACCGTGATGATGAGCGTGTTGATGAGGTAGCGGCCGAAGGGAAAGACCGTGAGTGTGTAGGGATAATTCTCCCAGTGCCACTCTTGCGGAATCATCTCGGGCGGAAACGCGTTGATGGCGATGTTCGACATGACCGAAGAGCGCACCATCCACAGGAACGGAAAGATGCAGGCCAGGGCGAATAGGGATACGACCGCCGTGACGACGACGTCGCTGGTTTTGCCTTTCATGGTTGCCTCACTCGCCTTCAAAGAAGAGCCACTTCTTGGATGTGGCGAAGATCAGCGCGGTCAACGCGCCGACGAATAGGAAGAAGATGAACGATACCGCGGCCGCGTGGCCGAAGTTGTTCCGCTCGAAGCCCTCGCGGTAGATGAGGAGGACCATGTATAGGGTCGAGTTATTCGGCCTGCCGTTCGTGAGCGAACGGGCAGGGACGAAGATCTGCAGGTTCGTCACCAGGCCCATGAGCACGTTGAAGAAGATGATAGGCGACATGAGGGGAAGCGTGACGTGGATGAACTTGTGCCAAGAGGTTCCGCCGTCGATCTCCACCGCTTCAAGATAGGTCTTCGGCACGCTCTGCAATCCCGCGAGGAAGATGACGATGACGTTGCCCAGCCCCCAGACCGTGAGCGCGATGATGGCCGGCGTGGCCGTCCGCTCGTCCCCGAGCCATTGGACCTTATCCAGGCCGAAGAAACTCAGGAAATAGTTGAAGACGCCGAAGTTCGATTCGTACATCCAACCCCACACGATGCTCGCGCCGATGATGGGCACGACGTAGGGAAGGAAGAAAACCGATCGGAAGAATCCGCGGAGCGGGATCTTCCGGTTGAGCATCAGGGCGATGACGAACGCGTAGATCGTTCCCGCAACCGTCGCGCCCAAGGCGAAGGTCAGGGTCGCCTTCACCGAGGGGCCGAAAAACATATCGCCTGAGAAGAGCCGCTTATAGTTCTCAAGACCAACGAACGATGGCGGAGTCAAGCCGCTCCAACGCATCAGGCTGACGCCGACCACGCCGAGCATGGGCAAGGTGGTCATGAAGATCAGCCCCAGGATCGCGGGCGTAAGGAATAGGTACGCCGTCGGGGCGTCCTTGTATCTGCCTCGTAATTTCATCGGGGAATCCTTCTGTGGGAGAAAGGGGCTGTCCGAGAAATCCTCTGGACGTATCGGACAGCCTCGATTGGCCTACTTCGCCTTGTGCTCGTCGAAGTATTTCTGCAGTTGCGGCAGGATGGAGGTGATGTAGTCCTTGGCGCTCGTCTTGCCGTTCCAGACGTTGTCGATGCCCGATTCCAGGACGTCGTTGAGCCCCTGGTATCCGTTGAAGTAGTACCACGGCACCTGGACGGCGTTGTTCATCGCGTAGTCGATGACGGCGGTCTTATACTGGGCGAAGGGCGGGCGGGCGGTCTTGGTGACTTCGGGATCGGCCCAGCTCCTCATGGTCTTTTCGTCCGAGTAGTAGCGCGCCTTCACCGGCATGAGTATGCCCTCGGTGATCTGAGGCGACCACACGTTCTTCTCGTCCGCGTACCAGCGCACGAATTCCATGGCCGCATCCTGATGCTTGCTCGTCTTGAACACGCCGAAGGGAGCGCCGGTGTTGTAGGTCACCGCCTTCTTGAATTTCGGGAGGACCGCTACGCCATAGTCCAGGCCGTCGGGTACCGAGTTCTTCAGCGACACGCCGATTTCCCACTGGCCGGAAGTCGCCATCGCGACCTTGCCCGTGAGGAGGTTCACGTCGAGGGTCGCCATGGCGGCCTTGTCGGCGCGCGAGGGGGCGACCTTGTGCTTCACGTAAAGGTCGGCCACCGCCTGCATCGCCTCGGTCGACTCGGGCTTTCCGATGAGGAGTTCCTTGCCGTCCGCGCTCATGAGGCCGCCGCCGTTGGACACGCAGGCGATGGGCCACATCCACCATTCGCGGTTGAAGTCGGCGCCGTACTGGACGATGTTCTTCGGGTCGAAGCCCGGTTTATCGGCGGTCACGCCGTTCTTGTCCACGGTGAGTTTCTTGGATACCGCGACGAATTCGTCCCAGGTCCACGCCTTGTCGGCGCTGGCTGGCGGATAGGGGATTCCCGCCGCATCGAATATCTTCTTGTTGTAGTAGAGGAGGAGGACCTCGTTGCCGGAGCTGTAGCCGACGGCCTTACCGTTGTAGGTGAAGGTGAGGGATTTGAGGGGGGCGTCGTCCGCGGGATACATGCCGCTCACGTCGGCGAGGAGTCCCGCCGCCGCGAATTCCACCGCCATGGCTTCCGAAAGCTGCGTGGCGTCCGGCAACTGCTTCCCCGCCGCCATCGTATTAACCTTGGTCTCGTAGCCGTCGCGCGGGATGATCATGAGCGTGACGCGGATCCTGTCCTGGGACGCGTTGAATTCGTCGATCTTGGCCTGGACCGCCTGACCCTCGGACTGGGTCGTGTTGTACCACGCCATGAAGGTGATATTGACCTTGTCCTTGGCGCCTGCGCTGCCTTGATCGGCGGTGCCTGCCGCGAAAGCGGTCGCGGCCAGGGACGCCATGACGAAGAAGAAAGCCTTCTTGAGAGCGTTCATCCGATGTCTCCTTTTGCTGTGCTCTGGGCGACTTGTACGCTCGATCGCCGAACGGCTATAATCGAAAGTACCCGACGGCCGCGGCAACGGGATCTTGCTTCCCGGCGGAAACCGGAACCGCGGCTGTTCTTATCGATCACTTCTCCTTCACCTCCGAACACGATTTCCTTTCCACCAGATCGATGGGGAATTCGATTTTCACCGCGGGCAGGCTCGCGTCTTCGACCCGTTCCAGGAGGCGGCGGGCAGCCGTGCGGGCCATGTCGCGCGAATGGATCCGCATGGTGGTGAGCGGCGGCGATGCGTGCCGCGCCAGTTCCGTATCGTCGAAGCCCATCACGCTCACGTCTTCCGGCACCCGCCTTCCGCGCTCGGAGAGCGCGGAGAGGGCGCCGATCGCGAGGAGATCGTTCGCGCAGAATATCGCGGTGAGGTCGCCTTTCCGCTCGATGAGGCGCTTCGCGGCAGCGTAGCCGGCTTCCGCCGACCACCCCTCGTCCCCGTCGACGAGCGTCTCGTCGGGCATCGCCCCCGACGCCTCCATCGCCTCGCGCCACGCGGTAAACCGTACGCGCGCGCTGTCCAGGCGGAGCGGACCGTTGACGATGGCTATCCGCTCGTGGCCCGCGCCGCGGAGGTAGCCGACCGCCTTCCGCACGCCCGCTGCCAAGTCCATCGTCACGAGGTCCAGGCCCTCCGCCGTCTCGGTCGGGGCCAGGAGCACCGCGGGGACCCCGCTCGCGCGGAGGCTCGCGAGGAAATCGCCGTTGCGCGCTTCCTCCACCACGACCCCGTCCACTTTTTCCAGGAAGCCTTCAAAGGCCGCGAGCTCTTCCGGATCGAAGTCGTCCAGGTAGGTGAACAGGGTGTGCCGCCCCGACTTGGCCGTCTCCTCCTCGATGCCCGAAAAGACGTCGAAGTAGAAGGCCTCGCCCGCGAGCGGCTTACGCACGGAGCGCTCCTTGCAGACGACGTAGCCGAGGGTTCCCACCGCGGGCCGCTTTTCGGCCTTGGGCGCCGGCGTCCGCTTCACGAAGGTCCCTTGCCCTATGGTTCGCTCAAAGATGCCGCGCGAAGTGAGGGCGAGCACCGCGTTGCGCACGGTCGTCCTGCTTACGTCCAGCTCCTCGGCGAGTTCCCGCTCCGAAGGGATTTTTCCGCCGACTTTCCAGAGGCCGATCTCTATCTTGCCCAGGAGATAGGACTCCACCTGGGCTTGAAAAGATTCCTGCGCGTTTTTTCGAATGGTATCTTCGTGGTTCATTCCGGCCT
>JAEWSV010000363.1 GCA_023398155.1 Spirochaetota bacterium | reverse complement strand
GCGTGGAGATCAAGCTGGGCGAGGACGAGAAGATCAAGATAGTCGGCGGCGGACTGAAGGCCTAACGTTTTTCGAGTGGATACGCGCACTACGGGGGAAACTGACCCGCGGCGCGCTCTTTTTTAAGGATAGGAAATGCTGGCCACACTTAACGAAGTTCTGCCTCAGGCTCGCCAGCGGCACTACGCCGTACCGGCCTTCGATTGTACGGAGGACGTCATGATCCGCGCTATCCTGGATACCGCGGAAAGGGAGCAGTCGCCGATCATCCTGATGGCCTTGGAGTACGATCTTCAGGGCCGAGGAATGAACTATATCAGCGGTCTCGTGCACGCCGTCGCCGACGTCTACCGGATCCCTATCGTGCTGCATCTGGATCATGCCGAGAACCTGGACATAATCCGCAAGGCGATAGAGGCCGGCTTCACCTCGGTGATGTTCGACGGCTCGCAACTGCCGTTCCAGGAGAACATCGACCGCTCGCGGGAAGTCGTCGAGATAGCCCACAAGCACGGGGTTGCCGTCGAGGCCGAGCTCGGCTTCGTCGCCGGTAAAGATATCTTCGGTAGCGACTATCCGGGAGCCGGTAAGAGCCTCCTCACCCAGCCGAACGAGGTTGTCGATTTCGTCTCAAAGACCGGCGTCGACGCGCTGGCGGTTTCCATCGGCACCTCCCACGGCGTATACGTATCCAAGCCCAACCTCGATATCGATCTCTTACGGGCCATAGAGGCCGTGAGCGCCGTTCCGCTCGTGATGCACGGTGGGTCGGGGACGCCCGAGGATCAAGTGCGCTCCGCGATCCGGCACGGAATTACCAAACTGAACGTCTACGCGGACTCGCGGCTAGCGATGTTCCAGGGCTTGAAGCGCTCCGCCGAGATCCAAACTCGCCAAGACCCCCTGCCTGACGCGCTCTTCAAGCCGATACGCGAAGAGCTGTCGCAGCTAGTCGCCGAACGGATAAAGATGTTCCTCGCTGACGGGAAGGCTCCCATCGATACCAAGGAAGGGGTGCTTTCATGAACGTCTTGGCGATAGGAGACAAATTCATACCCGCGCAGGCGATGGAAGCGGGCCTTGAAGTCCTGCTGGCGAAGGGCGCCCGGGTGAAGGTGCGCGAATGGCATCATCCTTCCTTGAAGGACCTCCAGCGAGACAACCTGCTCGTTGAGCAGGGAGGCCCCGACGCGGTGAAGCTTCCGGAGGACTTATTCGCCGACGCGGAGCTCTACGATCTGATCATCGTTCAATTCACGCCAGTTAATAAGGAAGTCATAGATCGAGCCAAGAACTTGAAATCGATAGGCGTGCTGCGCGCCGGCACCGAGAACGTCGCGCGTGCCCACGCGGAGGGCCGCGGGATCGATGTGGTCAACACGCCGGGGCGCAACGCGCGGGCGGTCGCGGAATTTACCGTCGCGATACTGCTCGCCGAGATACGGAATATCGGGAGGGCGCATGCCGCCATGCGGCAGGCTTCGTGGCGGAAAGAGTACCCGAACGGCGACGCCATCCCGGAAGTGTACGGGAAGACGATAGGGATTGTGGGTTTCGGCAATATAGGCCGGATGGTGGCCGGCTATCTTGGGGCTTTTGGGGCGAGGATCGTGTTCTACGACCCCTTCGTATCAAGCGACGAGGGGGCGGCGAAATCCGTCGGCCTGGAGGAACTCCTCAAGATTTCGGACATCGTATCGCTCAACCTGCGGCTCAGCGAGGAAACCTATCACCTGATCGGCGCCGAACAGCTGGCGATGATGAAGAGGAGCGCGGTGCTGGTGAATACCTCCCGCTCCGCCGTCGTCGATCAGGCCGCCCTGGTCGCGGCGCTGCAGGAAAAGCGGATCATGGGGGCTGCCCTCGACGTCTTCGATATCGAGCCTTTGCCGGCGGACGATCCCTTGCTGCGGCTCGATAACGTGACGCTCACCGCCCACATGGCGGGCTCGACTATCGACGCGTTCACGAATAGCCCGAGATTGTTCGCCGACCGATATATCGCGATGCATCCGGAGCTATTCGGTTCATGAGCCGCTCGGGGCCCGTTCTCGCGGCCGGCAGGGCAGGGAGGCGATAGTGCCGAAATACCTCATGGGAGTCGACAACGGGGGCACGGTGATCAAGGCCGCCCTCTATGACCTGGAGGGGCGCGAAGTAGCCGTCGCGACAGCGAAAACCCCCATGTCCATGCCGGCCCCGGACTACGCCGAACGAGACGCAGACGGCCTTTGGAAGGCCAACGCCGGTGCGATCTCGCAAGCGATTCGATCGTCGCTCGTCGATCCGGCCGATATCCTCGCGATAGCTACGACCGGACACGGTAACGGCCTGTACATGGTCGACGAAAACGGCGTCCCCGTCTACCCGGGCATCTACTCCACGGATACCCGCGCTCAGAGCTACGTTCAAAAGTGGTATGCGGACGGGACCTTCAAGCGCGTACTTCCGAAGACTATGCAATCCCTATGGGCGGGGCAACCGGTCGCGCTTTTAGCCTGGTTCCGCGACCACCGGCCGGAGGTTCCGGAAAGCGCCCGCTGGGTCTTCATGTGCAAGGATTTTCTCCGTTTTCGCTTAACGGGCGAAGCCTACGCCGAAATA
>JAEWSV010000341.1 GCA_023398155.1 Spirochaetota bacterium | reverse complement strand
GCCCCACGGTGGTGGAGCACATCAAGAAATACCGTTCCCGTTTCGCGGAAAAAGTCACCGCGCTCTACTCGCCGCTCCTCGCCCACGCGCAGGAGCTCAAACGCGCCTACGGAGAGGATACCGCCGTCGTCTTCATCGGCCCGTGCATCTCCAAGAAGCGCGAGTCCGACCTCCATCGCGACCTCGTGGACGTCGCCATCGATTTCCGGGATCTGGCCGAATGGCTCGACGAGGAAGGCATCCGGCCCGCGCTGCTCCAGCCCACGGAAGAGGACCGCTTCTTGCCCGGACGCGCCGGAAAGGGCGCCCTCTACCCCGTGGACGGCGGGATGATCGCCGCGGTCAAACGCTACGATCCGCCCGCCTCCGCCCGGTTCATGGCCTTCTCCGGCATCGGCGAGATAGACCGGGCCCTGGAAGAGCTTTCCGAAACGGAGTTGACCGACCCCGTCTTCCTCGAACTCCTCTCGTGCCCGGGCGGCTGCGTCAACGGACCGCGGGGAAGGAGCCGATCCGGCACCGTAGCGAAACGCCTCGCCGTCCTCTCCTACGCCGAATCGGCCCCGGATCGGAGCGAGGCCCTGGAATCCGCCTTGGACCACCCGTGGAATATGGCCCCGGTGCGCGCTGAAGAACCGACGGCCGAGCGGATCGCCGAGGCGCTCCGGAGGACGGGAAAGTTCGGCAGGGAAGACGAGCTCAACTGCGGCGGCTGCGGCTACGATACCTGCCGGGATTTCGCGCGCGCCATGATCGCGGGCAAGGCGGAGGCGGGCATGTGCGTCTCGTACATGCGCAAGCTCGCCCAGAAAAAGGCGAACGGCCTCATCAAGTACATACCGAGCGCCGTCGTCATCGTGGACAAGGACCTCAAGATCGTCGAGTGCAACCGGAATTTCGTCCGTCTCCTCGGAGAGGAGGCGATGCAGCTTTGGGATGCGAAACCGGGCCTGGAAGGCGCGGACCTGGAAAAGCTCGCGCCGTTCCACCGCTATTTCCGCGACATCCTCAACGGCGCCGAGGCCGTGGACCGGGACATCCGAGCGGGCGGCCGCATCCTCCACGCGGCGGTGTTCGCCATCGAACGCGGCACCTTCGCGGGGGGCGTATTCCAGGACGTGACCGATCCCTGGGTCCGCAAGGACCGGGTCGTGTCGCAGGCGCGGAAGGTCATCACGAAGAACCTGGCGGTCGTCCAGAAGATCGCGTTCCTGCTCGGGGAGAACGCCGCCGAATCCGAGTCCATCCTCAACTCGATCATCGACTCCTTCGATAATCCGGGCGCCGATAAATGACGGAGGAGACCTTCATCGAGGTCGGCTTCTACCAGACTAAGAAGCACGGCCAAGGCGCCGAAGGCGACGTATTCCTTTCGCAGAAAACCGATGACGGACGCATCATCTCGGTCCTATCCGACGGCCTCGGGTCCGGAATAAAGGCAGGCGTACTCGCGACGCTCACCGCCACCATGGCGATGAAATTCGTCGCTGAGGACATCCCGATCCGCCGCGCGGCGTCCATCATCATGAGGACGCTGCCCGTCTGCAAGGACCGCAGGATCAGCTACGCCACCTTCACGATCGTGGACATCGACAATTCCGCTTCGGTGCGCATCATCGAATACGACAACCCGCCGTACGTCCTCGTGCGCGAGGGAACCCTCGTGGAGCCGGTAAAGAGCGAAATAGAAGCGAAGCGCGGACGGCGGGCCGCGGAAGGCGCTTCGCTCGCGCGCCTCCAGAACGCCGTCCTCCATTACTCCGAGTTCACCGCCCGTCCCGGCGACCGCCTCGTCTTCTTCTCGGACGGCGTGCCGCAGTCGGGCATGGGCACGCGCTCAAAACCCCTCGGCTGGGGCAATCCCGCGGCCCAGACCTACCTCATCAAGGCGGTCCAAGAGACGGCCAACGTTTCGGCGCGCGCGCTCGCCCGCGCGTTGGTCAAAGAAGCCGAAGCGAACGACGCCTACTCGGCCAAGGACGACATCACCTGCGGAGTCGTGTATTTCCGCCGCCCCCGGCGCCTCCTCGTCATGACCGGCCCCTCGGTGGACCCCGGCCGCGACCGGGATATGGCGGAGGCGTTTTCCGCCTTTCCCGGAAAGAAAGCGGTGTGCGGCGGCACGACCGCCACCATCCTGGCGAGGGAATTGGGCGTAGCCGTCCGCGTATCGCTCGCGGACCTCGACCCCTCCATGCCGCCCGCCTCCGCGATGGAGGGCGCCGACCTCGTAACCGAAGGCATCATCACCCTCGGGAAAGCCGCCGAGCTCTTGGAGCGCGGCGGCTTTCCCGACCGCGGCAGGCCGAATCCCGCCACCCGGCTCGTCGAACTTTTCCTGGATTCCGATCGGATCGAGTTCGTCGTCGGAACGAAAATCAACGAAGCGCACCAGGATCCGTCCATGCCGGTCGAGCTGGAGATCCGGAGGAATATCGTCAAACGCGTCGCCGCCCTCCTGGAGGAGAAGTACCTCAAGGAAACGCGGATCCGCTTCATTTAGGCCGCAAGGAGCATCGCATGTCCGATACCGTCGTGAAGATCGTCGTCTGCTCGGGAACCGCCTGTTACGTCATGGGCGGGTCCGAGCTCCTACTCTTGGATGACCACATCCCCGCGAAATGGATAGGTAACGTACGGATCGAAGGATCGCCCTGCCTGGGGCTCTGCAAGGACAAGAAATTCGGTAAGGCGCCGTACGCCACGGTCGACGGCGAAGTGATCGCGGAGGCCACGGTTCCCGCGATCATGCAGAAAATCGCGGAGAAACTGGGAGAACGCTGATGCATTACAACAACAACGCCGCGCACGTGAAGCGCGAGCTCCTCATCCGCATGATCCGGCTCATGCTGGACGATCGCCTGGAGGAGGGCATCGACCGTATCCCGTACGAGATGACGGCTCCCGGCTACGAACCGATCCGCTGCTGCGTCCACCATGACCGGGAGATCCTCAAGACCCGCCTCCTGGCGCGGCTCGGGTTCGCCGTAGAGGACTATGATGACGACGGTACGCCCCTCGCCGCCTACGCCCGGACCGCCTTGAAGCGGGAGAAGATCGAAGCTCCCATCCTCACGGTCCTGGACCAGGCCTGCCACGCCTGCGTCAAGACGCAGTACTTGGTGACCAACGCCTGCCAGGGCTGCCTGGCCCGGCCGTGCGCGATGAACTGCCCGAGAAAAGCCGTCGCGATCGTCGGCGGCCACGCCGTCATCGACAAGGATAAGTGCGTCAACTGCGGCATCTGCCAACAGGTCTGTCCCTACCACGCGGTCATCAAGATTCCCGTTCCCTGCGAGGAAGCCTGCCATGTCGGCGCCATCTCCAAAGACGCTTCGGGCAAGGAGCGCATCGACTATTCCAAATGCGTCTATTGCGGCAACTGCATGCGCGAGTGCCCCTTCGGCGCGATGATGGACAGGTCGCAAGTCGTGGACGTGCTCAAGGCGAAGAAGGCGGGCAAGAAACTGTCCGCCCTCTTCGCGCCCGCGGTGGCGGGTCAGTTCCGGGCACCCCTCGGCAAGCTCATCTCCGCGCTCAGGTCCGCCGGATTCGACGCGGTGTACGAAGTGGCCCTCGGCGCGGATATCACGGCCGAGAAAGAAGCGCACGAATTCGTCGAACGCATGGGCCGCGGCGAGCCGTTCATGACCACGAGCTGTTGTCCCGCTTACGTGGAGACGGTGAAGAAGCACGTGAGCGCCCTCGCCCCCCGCGTCTCGGACACGCGCACGCCCATGCACTACACCGCCGAACTCTCGGCGAAGGAAAAGCCCGATCACCTCCGCGTTTTCATCGGCCCCTGCCTCGCCAAGCGCAAGGAAGGGATAGACGATAATCTCGTGGACTACGTCCTTTCGGCCGAGGAGCTCGGCGCCCTCTTCGTCGCGCTCGACATAGAGGTGGCCGATATGGAGGAGGAAGCCGTGCTCCGGCCCGCGGGATCGGGAGGCCGATCCTTCGCGTGGTCGGGCGGCGTAGCCGAGGCGGTGCGGCGCCGGCTGCCGGAGGGCACGGATTGCCGCGCGGAAGGCATAGACGGGCTCACGAAGGATTCCATGAAGACGCTCCGCGCCTGGGCCGAAGGCAAGCATACGGGAAACCTCTTGGAGGTCATGGCCTGCATGGGAGGCTGCGTGGCGGGCCCGTCGGTTATCGCGAACGCGAAACTCGCGACTGCGCAGCTGAGAAAAATCGCGGAGGCATCCGCTCCGTAGGGCTCGCGCCGGCGCGAATCGGGTCTATACTACAAAGTACGCGTTCGTCCGCTCGTTCCGAGCTGAAGGCGGCAGCGATGCTATGGACATCACCTTTCGCGGAGGGCCCTCGTGCGTACTCTTTCCATCCGGATCAAACTCATTCTCGCCGTGGCCGTACCGGTCATGGCGGTCATGACGGCCATGATCAGCTATTCCGGGGTCCGGTTCACGCGCGCCCTCATTTCGTCCGCTAAGGAAAACGCGGTGGCCGACGCCCGGGCTACCGCGGCGCGCATGGACTCGCTTCTCGTTTCGGGAATGCAGATCGCGCGGGACCTTTCCGGCGTCGCCCAGGGATACCGCGAATTCCCTCTCGCGGCGCGGAGAAGCATCCTTTCCGGCTTCGCGCGTTCCGCCATCGCGTCGAACACGGACATACTCGGCGCTTGGTACATCTTCGAACCGAACGCCGTGGACGGTCAGGACGCGGCCTATAAAGGCGCGGTCGGCCATACGACGAGCGGCCAGTTCGTGCCGTACTGGTACCGGAGCGGCGGAGAGATCGTGCAGGAATACGCCACCGAAGACGAGGAAGGAACCGTCTCCGCGTTCTATACGGTCCCCCGCGATACCCGTAATGAATACCTGACCGATCCCTATGAGTTCGAGCTGGAAACCGGGGCCAAGATGACCGCCATCTCTTTCTGCGTCCCTATCATCATAGA
>JAEWSV010000330.1 GCA_023398155.1 Spirochaetota bacterium | reverse complement strand
GCCCTTGAGCTCGACCGTTTCCGTTTTTCCCGCCGCGGCTAAGGCCGCTATTTCTTTCGCCAATACGCGCATGTCCTTTCTCCTTGCTGTCGCTGCAATCGTCGCCGCAATCGTCGCCGCGGGCGGTCCCGGCTAGGCTGTCTCGGCCACCCGGCGCTCCACTTGGGCGCGGGCCAGGGTCGGTTCGGCGCGGCCGTCGGTGGCGGCCAGCACCTTGCCCACGAGGTAGGCGACGAGGGCCCGCGAGCGCGCGGCGTCCCCCGCCCCAGCCGCGGCGCGGGCGCCCGCGAAGGCCGAGGACTCCGCCGCGAAGACGCCCTCCACGGCCGCGGCCACCACCGCGGGGTCCGCGATCTGTTCCCAGCCCCGAGAGGTCACGACCGCCTCGGGATCGGCGTCTTCGGCGACGACCGCCTCGAGCGTCTGCTTGGCGTTCTTGCCCGAAAGCCTGCCGGAGGCCACGAGGGCCACGAGGGAGGCCAGGCGGGACGGAGTGAGCTTGAGGGAACCGATATCCTCGGCCGCGATGCCGTCCCGGTTCATGACCCGCTTCACGTCGGAGGAGAGCCAAGCCGAGACGCGCTCGGCCGCCTCCGCCACGGAAAGGCCGAGGGAGACGGCGGCCGCGACGGCAGCCTCGAAGTAGTCGGCCATGGCCCGCTCTTCGCAGACGAAGGCGGCCTGGGCCGCGGTGAGGCCGTATTCCGCCTCGATCCGCTTCTCCCTGTCGAAGGGAAGCTCCACGAGGGAAGCCTCCACGGAGGCGAGGAAGGCGGCGTCCGGGACGAAGACCGGGAGGTCAGGCTCGGGGAAATAGCGGTAGTCGTGGGCGTTTTCCTTGGTGCGCATCGACTCGGTCTGGTCGCGGTTCTCGTTCCAGAGCCGGGTCTCCTGCGTCACCGTCCCGCCCTTGTCGAGCACGGCCGTCTGCCGTTCGATCTCGTAGTCCAGGCCGAGCCGCACGAAGCGCGACGAGTTGAGGTTCTTGATCTCCACCTTGCGGCCGAGGCCCGCGCCGCGGAGGTTGATGGACACGTTCGCGTCGGCGCGCATCGAACCTTCCTCCATGTTGCCGTCGCAGACGCCGAGGTAGCGCACGGTGCGCCTGAGCTGCTGGAGGAAGATCTCCGCGTCCTCGCCCACCTCCAGGTCGGGCTCGGTCACGATCTCAAGGAGGGCCATGCCGGCGCGGTTGTAGTCCAGGAGGGAGACGTTGCCGGCGTGGATCATCTTGCCCGCATCCTCCTCCAAATGGCACTCCTTGATGCGGATCTTCCGTCTTTCCCCTCGGCTCTCGATCTCTACCCAGCCGTTCACGCCCACCGGGGAGGCGAACTGGGAGATCTGGTAGTTCTTCGTCATGTCCGGATAGAAGTACTGCTTGCGCTCGAACCAGGTGCGCTCGCTGACCGTGCAGTTCAGCGCCCGCGCGACCACGGCCGACATGCGCATAGCCTCCGCGTTGAGCGCGGGGAGGACGCCGGGGTAGCCCATGCAGACCGGGCACACGTTCGTGTTCGGCTCGTCGCCGAAGGCCGCTTTGCAGCCGCAGAAGACCTTCGTCTTGGTCGAGAGGTGGATGTGGACTTCGAGCCCGATGAACGACTGATACATCGCTTACCTCCAGAAAGCCGCGTAACCCGCGGGGCGGGGAATGGGGTGGTTCGATTCATAACCCTCGGCGATATCGAGGAGGGTTCCTTCGGCGAAGGCGCGACCGACGAGCTGGACGCCGACGGGAAGGCCGCCCTCCACGCTCGCGGGGAAGGAGAGGGCCGGCAGGCCGGCCAGGTTCGCGCAGCAGGTGTAGAGGTCCGCGGCCTTCTGGGCGAAGGGCGAGAGGCCCGCCTCCCCGCGGCCGAAGGCGCGCGTCGGGAAGACCGGCATGAGGACGGCGTCTACTGACGCCGCGGCATCCACCGATGCCGAGGCGTCCACCGACGAAAGTACGCGGTCGAAGTCGCGCCGGATGCCCGCGCGGATGCGTTGGGCCCGCAGGTAGTAACGGTCTTGGAAGCCGGAGCGGAGGACGAAGGTGCCGAGGAGGATGCGGAGCTTCACCTCGTCGCCGAACCCGCCGCCGCGGGCCTTGTCGATGAGGTCGTCCGGGTTCTCGGCCCACGCCGGCCGGTTTCCGTAGCGGATGCCGTCGAAGCGGGCCAGGTTCGCGCTGGCCTCGGCCGTCGCGATGGTGTAGTAGGCGGGCACGCCGTACTTGAGGCTCGGGAGGTCCACCTCCACGATCTCGTGGCCGAGTTCTCGCAGGCGTTCCACGGCCATCGCGAAGCCCGCGGCCACCTCCGGCTCCAGGGCCGCCGCGGCGGCCGCGGTAGCGGCGGCTTCGGCGGCCTGCGCCGCGTCCACGTCGTCGCCGCCCGCGGACCCTGCACCGCCCGCGGAAGCCGCCACGATGCGCGCGACGGCATCGGCGGAGAGCACGCCGATCCTCCGCGGCGCCGCCGGCGTCCCTTCCAGGGCGCGGAGCGGCGGGGCATCGGCGGGGATGGGCTCGGTCGTCTGATCCATGGGGTCAGCCCCCCGCATGACGGCGAAGACGGAGCGGGCGCGGGAGACGGTGTCGGCGACGACGCCGACGGTCTCCAGGCTGGACGCGTAGGCCACGAGGCCGAAGCGGGAGACCGCGCCGTAGGTGGGCTTGAGGCCGACCACGCCGCAGAAGGCGGCGGGCTGACGCACCGATCCGCCCGTGTCCGAGCCGAGGGCGAATGGCACGAGGCCGGCGGCGACCGCTGCCGCCGAACCGCCCGAGGAGCCGCCCGCCACGCGGGAGACGTCCCATGGGTTGTTGGTCGTCTTGAGCGCCGAGGAATCGGTGGACGAGCCCATGCCGAACTCGTCCATGTTGGTTTTGCCGACGACGACGGCCCCCGCCGCTTCAAGGCGCGCGACGGCCGTGGCCGTATACGGGGAACGGAAGCCCGCGAGCAGCTTGGAGCCGCAGGAGAGGCCGAAGCCCTCAACGGCGATGTTGTCCTTCACGGCGAAGGGCACGCCCGAAAGCGCTCCGCCGTCTCTTCCTGCCTCGGCCATGCCGGCGTCGGCGGCCGCTTTGGGGCCGCCGGCCACGCCGACTTGGGCCGCTTGGGTACGGCGGCGCTCTCCACCCTCGAATTCGTGTTCCAGGAACGCCCCTATCTTGGATTCCCATGCGCGGAAATACGCAGGGAAGCCGTCGCTTTGGACGGTGATCGACATAACGGATTCCTCCGGGCTGAATTAGAGAACGTTGGGGACGACGAGGAAGCGGTCTTCCCGCTCCGGCGCGGCTGCGAGGAGCGCATCGGCGGCGGGATTATTGGCCGGATTATTATTGGTATTATTAGGATTATTGTTATCGTCGCGCACGCGGTTGCCAGCGGCGGAGATGCGGGAGAGGGAAAGGTCGGAGACGGAAACGCCGAAAACGTCCACGTCATCGTCCGCCGCGCGCATGGCGGCGAAATATCCGAGCATGCGCTCGAACGCCGGAAGCGCGGCCGCGGTCTCATCCTCGGAAAGGTCGAGGTGAGCTAGACGTGCCGTCGCCTGTAAATCATCCAATACCATGCATAAAGATTCGCATAGAAGAGAAAATCGAGTCAAGTATATTTATACAAAATATGCATGATTATTGCATACAGAATCGATTTCCCGGCATATTTATTCGTTCCTGCGTGCGAATCAAGGCGCCCCCATGACCGAGCGGAGGACCATGTAGAGGGCCGTACCCCCGATGATGCTCAGCAGGGTATTGCGGCGAAATAGGTGGAGCGCCGCAGTCGCGATCGCGGCGATGACCGCGGGGAGCCCGAAGGGCCAGGAGGGACGCAGCGCGGCTGCGATGGAGGCCACGGCCAGCACCGTCATGGCTACCGGCGGCACCGCCCGCTCCACGAAGGCGACGAAAGCCGCGCGAGCCCTTCCCCCTTCTCCGCGGAAGAAGAGGAAGGGAACGGCGCGGCAAAGCGCGATCACGGCGGCCATGACGAAGGTGGCGAGGAGGGCTTGGTGGAGGTTCAGCACGGCTCCCCTCCAGAGGAGGCGACGCCCTTGGTGGCACCGCTTGCGGCCTTGCCGCCGCTCCCGCCTGAGGCAGGCCGGTCGAAAAGGGCGACGGCGACGAGGGCCGCGGTCACCGCGATGAGGAGGGCCGCGCGCTCGGGAGCCAGGAAGCTCGCGAGGAGGGCGGCCACGGCGGAAATCGCGAAGGGAGCGGCGCGGCGGACGCGGAGGGCCTGTTCCACCATGAGCACCACGAAGAGGGCGGTGAGCGCGAAATCCAGGCCGTCCAGCTTGAAAGGCAGCACGGAGCCGAGGAAAGCTCCGATCATCGACCCCGCGACCCAGTAGGACTGGTCCAGGGCCGATACGAAAAACATGAAAAGGGGCCGGTCGGCCTCCGCTATGCCGCTCGACTCGCCCTCCGGGAAGGAGGAGAGGAGCGCGAAGGTCTCGTCGGTAAGGGCGAAAACGAGGTAGGGCCGCAGCCGGCCGAAACCGCTGAAGCGCTTGAGCATCGAAACGCCGTAGGCCAGGTGGCGCGCGTTCACTACCAAGGTGATGAGGGCGGCCTCCACGAGACCGGCGCCCGCGGCGAAGAGGCCCACCGCGATGAACTGGGCCGCCCCCGCGTACATGAAGAGGCTCATGACAAGGGCGAGCCACGCGGGATACCCCGCGTCGGCGAGGAGAAGTCCGAAGGCGATGCCGATGGCGAGGTAGCCGAGCAGGACCGGGATGGAATACCGGAAGGCCGCGGCGAGCAAGCGCCCGCGGGATGTTCTATTTGGCATGGAGCCATGCTAGCCGAGCGGCAGGGAAAGTTCAACGCGGCCGCCGCAATTGCGGGCAGGGCCGGCGAGCGAACTCGCTCCGCGAAAGCGCTCGGAGTATTCTAACGAATACTCTTGAAGGTCCCTTTTGTATATATTATTTTCAATATATGAAAACCATAATCGCATCGCTCGCGGCATTCGTTCTCGCGACGGCCGCCCTTTCCGCTGCCGAGCCGCCCGCTAATCCGCGGCCGATAGCCTTCGCGGAACTCTCCCGGCTCCTCGCCGAACCGAAGAACGACGTGCTCCTCGTGGACGTGCGCACGGCTGAAGAATTCAAGCAAGGCCGTATCGGCGGCGCGGTACTGTTCCCCTACGATGAGATGGAACGGAGGAAAACCGAGTTCGCCGCTTTGGCCGGGAAAAAGGACCGTCCCATCGTCGTGTACTGCCGCACCGGCAGGCGGTCCTCCGTTGCCGCCGACACCCTCGTCGGCCTCGGCTACACGAACGTGGCCGATTTCGGCGGCATCGGCAGGTGGAAGGGCGCCCTCGAGCGCTGAGCGCCCTAATCCGCGCAGGAGTTCTCCGGACCCGAGGCGTCGAAGTCCGCGGCCAGTACCGCGAGGAGCCGGCCCGTCCGGTCCCTGAGGGGAACAGCCGCCGTGATGCAGAGCGATCCGCTCGCGGAGGATATATAGGCCGGCGAAAGGTATGGCTCGCCGGTCCGCGCCGGCACCGAGAAGTATTCCTTACCGGACCGATCGATACCGTAGCCCGCAGTACCGATGCGGAGCGCGCAGGCGGGGTGCACCACGTTGCTCGAAATCTGGATACCCGATGCGTCCATGACGTAGAGCAGTTCGAAGGCCGCCGTCTCGAAGGAGCGGGCGAGCGCCGAGTCCAGGGCTGCCCGGTCCTGGATGCGGACCGCCGCGAGACCTCGCGCGAGGTCCCGCGCGGCCGCCAGCGCGCGGTCGTGGCGGCTCGTGCGGGCCGCCCCGAAAGCTCCGAGGACCCGTTCGGTGGAGGCGCGGAGACGGGCCGCGAGCGCGGCGGCTTCATCGCTTCGGGCGAGCACCGCCTTGGATTCCGCGGCGATCGCGCGGACCTGCTCGGCGATCTCCCGTTCGCCCGCGAGCCGGTCCCCGGCAACCGAATGGAAACCGCCGACGAGGTCGCGGGCGCGGGACGATTCGTCCGCGATCGACACGAATTCCGCCGAGAACGCGTGGGACGTCGCCTGGGCGGAACGCGCCGACTGTCCGGCCGAGACCACGATCCCCCTCATGTCGCCCAGCTTGCCCCCCGCCTCTTTAACGCTCCGGCCG
>JAEWSV010000258.1 GCA_023398155.1 Spirochaetota bacterium | reverse complement strand
GCGCTGGATGAGTTCCTGCTTGACCATGACCTCTCCTTACTTCTGCTGTTCTTTCCGGCGCTTTTCCTCATATTCCTTTATGAGGGCGTCGGAAATGCTGTTCGGGACTTTGCCGTACTTCTCGAATTCCATCGTAAACTCGGCTTTGCCCTGGGTCAAGGAACGGAGCACCGTCGAGTAGCCGAACATCTCGCTAAGCGGAACCTCCGCCTCTACGCGGGAGAACGCGCCGTCTTCGGTGGACGACGTGATTATACCACGGCGCTGGTTGATGGAAGCGAAAATGTTGCCCTGGAACTCAGTGGGTCCTTCCACGGATACCTTCATGATCGGTTCGAGGATCGCGGGCTTCGCCTTCATGTAGGCCTCGCGGAACGCTCCGATGGACGCGAGTTGGAACGCGATATCCGACGAGTCGACCGCGTGCGAAGCGCCGTCGTTGATTACGCAGCGGATGTTGACGATGGGGAAGCCGATGAGGCTGCCCTTCTTCTTGGCTTCGCGGAAACCCTTGTCGCAGCTCGCGATGTATTCGTTCGGGATGGCGCCGCCCTTCACGGAGTCGACGAACTCGTAGTCGGCGCCGTCAATGGGTTCCATGTAGCCGGCGACGCGACCGTACTGTCCGGAACCGCCCGTCTGCTTCTTGTGGGTATAGTTGAAATCGGCGCGCATAGAGATTGCCTCACGGTACGCGACCTGCGGCATTCCGGTTTCGACTTCACACTTGTACTCGCGCTTCATGCGCTCGATGTAGACTTCGAGGTGGAGTTCTCCCATGCCCTTGATGATCGTCTCGTTGGACTCGGGATCCACGAAGGTCTGGAAGGTGGGGTCTTCCTTGGTGAAGCGGTTGAGGGCCTTGGCCATCTGGTCGGCGGACTTCTTGTCCTTCGGCGTGATGGCGAGCGATATGACCGGCTCGGGCACGAACATCGAGGTCATCGCGTAGTTAATCTCGGGACTGCAGAACGTGTCGCCGGAGGCGCACTCGATGCCGAAGAGCGCGACGATGTCGCCGGGCGTACCCTCGTTGATGTCTTCCATGGTATTTGAGTGCATACGAACGAGGCGGCCGACCTTGAACTTCTTCCGGGCGCGCGTGTTGTAGAGCTCGGAGCCTTTCTTGAGCTCGCCCTGGTAGATGCGCACGTAGGTAAGCTGGCCGTATTGGCCGTCCTCGAGCTTGAAGCCGAGCGCGACGGTGGGGAGGTTTTCTCCGGCCTTAAGCTCCACCCTCTCCTCGTTATTGTCGAGGTCGAGGGCGAAGTTCTGTACTTCGGTCGGGTCGGGGAGATAGCGCATGACGCCGTCGAGTAGGGCCTGGATTCCCTTGTTCTTGTAGGCGGAACCCATCATTACCGGCACGAACTGCTCGGCGAGGGTCGCCTTGCGGATAGCGCTGTAGATGAGGTCTTCGCTTATGGCTTCGCCGCCGAGGAAAAGCTCGGCGAGCTCGTCGGAGAACATGGAGACCGCGTCGAGGAGTTCCTCGCGGTACTTTTCCGCGTCGGCGACGAGGTGGGAGGGGATCTCGGCGTAGCGTATATCCGTGCCCTGGTCGCCGTCGAAGTAGACAGCCTTCATGGTGATGAGGTCGACGATGCCCTCGAGCTTATCCTCAAGGCCGATCGGGATCTGGAGGAGCACGGCGTTGAGGCCGAGTTTCTCTCGGAGCTGTAGGCGAACCTTGAAGGGGTTCGCGCCCGTGCGGTCGCACTTGTTGATGAAGGCGATGCGGGGAACGTGGTAGCGTTTGAGCTGTCGGTCGACCGTGATGGACTGG
The DNA here is from genome assembly GCA_023398155.1 of Spirochaetota bacterium. Taxonomy (GTDB): domain Bacteria; phylum Spirochaetota; class Spirochaetia; order Treponematales; family Breznakiellaceae; genus JAEXTK01. Next base: position 3,328 of record JAEWSV010000258.1, on the reverse strand, counting down.
GACTGGACGCCGCCTACCGCGCAGAGCACGAGGATGGCGCCGTCGAGCACGCGGAGGGAGCGCTCCACTTCAATGGTGAAGTCGACGTGTCCGGGCGTGTCGATCAGGTTGATCGTGTAATCCTTCCACTCGACCTGGGTCGCCGCGGACTGGATAGTGATGCCGCGCTCGCGCTCGAGCTCCATGTTGTCCATGACGGCGCCGACGCCGTCCTTTCCGCGAACTTCGTGGATCGCGTGGATCTTATTGCAATAGAACAGGATCCGCTCGGAAAGGGTCGTCTTGCCCGAGTCGATATGTGCGCTGATCCCGATATTCCGCATCTTCGTCAAATCGATGCCCATCTGGTCCTCTACCTCTCGTCAAGTTTGGGTTCTTGCGCAATCTTTCGCCCCGTAACCGCCGCAAGGTTCGCGGTGGCCGACGGAGCTTTGGAAGCGATCGCGCCGACGTTGAAAGCTTAGCTACAAGTTAGGAAGGTTGCCGTATACTTCCAGTTGTTGCAATATAGTGAAATATTCCGCAAGTTTCAAGGGGTCCGGCGGGCCGGAAGCGGGACGACGGTCCGGTCGCGAAACCTCCAAGAGAGCCGTAGCGAAGCCGGCCCGGGGACCTCTTCCAGAGCTATCCTGAAAGCGAAGGCCGCCCGTTTCCAGTATAGGGACGAACCGAGGCTCGCCTCGGTCACGGCCATACCGTCCGCGCCGAAACGCCGGGCGAGTCCGGCTCCGATATCTACGGGTCCGATGGCGAAAGAAAGCGCGACGCGCGCCTTCGTTTCTTCCCAGAGGCGACCCCCGAGCCCATCCGACGCGGGAGCGAACGTCGTTCGGAGGTTACCGTCCATACCCGCCGGCCCGAGGGCAAGCCCGATACTCCCTTCGGCCGTATCGATCAAAGGTCCCGTTCCGTCGATCGACCAATCGCCGGAAAGCGCGGCGCGTTCCAGGCCGAATCCCAGCGGGACCGATCTCCGGAGTGATACGGCCGCCTCCACGGCGTCGGGAGGGAGCGATGCGGCGGGGTGCGAGGTTCGGAAATCGAGCCGCATGAGGTCGCGTCTCTTGGCCGTGGAGGAGTGCGCGTTCCGCGCCTGCGAACGTCCGGCCCGTATCGGGGAACGCTCGATCCGAGTCGCCGTTCTGAACCGGCTCCCCGTCACTTCTCCATCGGGTCCCCGGTAAAGCGCTGAGGAACCGTCCGCGGCAAGATAAAGGCGCCAGGGCGCGTAACCGAATCGAAGCGCGGCGTTACCGTAGATTCCCGCGCTTTCGGCGTATGTATCGGATAGGGCAGCGTCCCCGGCGACCGCGGCGATTCGGGAGGAGGCGACGGCGCCGATACCGTAGACCCGGTGAAGTCGCGCGGGGAGCGGCGGCTCGTCGGAAAACCAGGAGTCCGGCTCCCGTTCCTCAAGCTCGCTTCGTCTAAAAAGACCCTGGAGGCGTACGTAAGAGGAATTGCGCCCCGACGCTTCCACGGTTCCCGTGGCGACGTAACTGCGGTCCGGATCGACGGTTAGCGACGCGATGGCCCGAATCGGGAGCCGCAGCGGCGTGCCGAACGCCGCGTGCATCGAAGGAGCTTCCTCCGGCGATGCGTCGCCCTCGATATCCGCCGTCGTGTCCCCGTAATCGTCGGCGAGGGGCAGCGCCCGGCCGTAAGGGGAGGAGAGGCGATGGGGGAGGCCTTCAAGTTCAATAGGGCCGTACACGAAGCGCGACGCCGTCGGCGGATGATAGGCGCCGAACGCGACTGCCGCGTCGCCGACCGTTTCGTCCGGAACGGTGCCGCGCAAGTCGGTAACCGCCCGTAAGGTAAAGCCGGATGCTTCGGTCCTCAAAGTCGCGCGGTTCCGGAACAGGCCGTTCGCCTCCTCCCAGGACCCCGAGAGCCCCGGTTCGATTACGAGGGTTTCATGCCTCGATCGCTTGGCGTCAAACGCCGGAGAATCGCTTTCCGCCGAGCCGACGGAAGGCGTTGCTAGTACAACCGCGGCCGCCAGGATACCCGCGGCGGCGTGGACCAAAAAAAGAGGATCGCGACGCATGCCCGTCGGTACGGGCCGATCGCGATCCTCGCTTTTATTGCGCTGGAAATGGGCTCGCCGCTCAGCGCTTAGCCTTGGCGAGGGATACGTAACTCTCGCCGAAACCATCGATCGTCTTGACCAGCGAGAGCCAATACTCCGCCTCCGTCTTGGAGGCGTAAGGACCGACGCGGACCCGATAGAAGGTCTTGCCGTCCACGTCCTTCGTCTCAACGAGGGAGGCGATTCCCTTGGCTGCGAGCGTTTCCTTGGCGGCCTCGGCCCGGGCCTTCGCCGAGAACGAGCCGGTCTGGACCCAGAAGTCGTCGATGATCTTCGTCGCTTTCTTGGGCACGCTCTGAGTCTTCGCCGGAGCGGGCTTGACGGTTTCCTTTTTCAGAGCAGCCTGCACCTGCTTGGGAGCGGGCGCGGCCCTTTCTTCGATCGCGGCGGGTTGCGGGACGGCGACCGACGGCGGAGCGGGGACTTGGATCACGAGTCCGTTATCGCCGGCGACGGGAGAGGTCGCGATCGTGGAATCCGGAGAAGGCCGATCGCCGTAGATGATGATGACGTCGCCGCGGCCGGACTGGGTCTGCCCCGACGGGCTTTGGCCAGTCAAGCCTTGACCGGTCGGACCTTGGTCCGCCGGACCTCGGTCCGCGGGCTCCTGGAGGCCGGAAACCGCCGAAGGATCGCGGACCCATTCGGAGGCGTCGACCGTGGCCGGCCCCGATGAAAGACCGCCGGCGGCGGCCATGGCATCGCCCGTGCCCGGTACGGGCGCGGAAGCTTTGGGCGCGAAGACCAGCATGGTCGCTCCTATGACGATCACGAGGAAGACACCGACCGAAATAACGATGAGCAGGAGCTTTCTCTTTTCCATGGCTATCGTACCATCCCCTCCCGAGCGAGTATCGTATCCAGAGAGCGCTCAAGAGCGGCCATTCGGCGGCGAGCGCAGGGTCCGGAAGCGCTCCGGTTGTCCACGATATGAATATCGGCGTCTTTTTCGAAGTATTGAGAGTCGAAATTCTTCTGGCTCGCGAATCTTCTGAGCAGGGTCCGGATAGGAAGTCCGTCCCTCTGGCGTCCGCGAAGGAGACGCGAGAAAAGGGACGCGCGCACTAGGATGATGAAATCGAGGCGGGAGAACACGGTCGCGCGGTGGAGGAGGGCTGCGTTGATGACGAGGTCCTTACCCGGCCGTTGGGCGATCCACTCCTCCACGAGGCGGTTGGCCGCGGGGTGGATGATCGCCTCTAAGACCGCGAGATCAGCGGGCCGACCGAAGACGAG
>JAEWSV010000255.1 GCA_023398155.1 Spirochaetota bacterium | reverse complement strand
CATTAAAGGCGCCGCTCCATCCGCGAAGATCGCGCCGCCGCCGATTCCGGCGTACGAAACGAACTCAATATGCGGAAGGCGAGCGGAGATGACGACGTCGGCATCTCGATAATCGTGAGTCGCCGGTTCCGCGCCGGCGCCCAGGACGCAGGCCAGGCCGAGGCTAAGGGCGAAAGTCGTTCGGATTGCGGTGTTCATAAAAAGGTCCTCCATCGCGATCGGTGATCGCAGGGAGGAAGATGCCCTATTCCGAGATTCCCGACATCGAACGTCTTTCGGAGTTTCGGCTTTTTTCTCTACGTATTTCGTCGTAGCGTCGTGGGTCGGCGGCTAATTCGTGGGCGCAAGGGCGAGTTCCCGCATGGTCTTCACGATTTCCGCGTCGAGTTTTCCCCGGCCGGCCTCTTCGGTGAGGATTTCGACTGCCCGCTCCGGGGTAGCAGATTTCTTATAAGGCCGGTCCGATGCGGTGAGCGCATCGTAGATGTCGGCAACGGCGAGGAGCCGGGCCTGCAGGGGGATCTGGTCGCCGCGGAGCCCGTCCGGATATCCGGACCCGTCCAGCATCTCGTGGTGGGCTTTGACGTATTCGGGTATCCGCGCATACTCGGGCGGCCAGGGAATGCGCTTCACGAACTCGTACGATCGGACGACATGGCGCTCGATTTCGGCGCGTTCGGTATCGTTGAGGCTTCCCCGCTTGATGAGTAAATTCGCCATTTCTTCGGCGGTGAGGAGCGGGATAGGCTCGTCGTCGATGCCGCGGACGAGGGGAATCGCGGCGGCCTGGATGCGGGCGATGAGGGAGGCTGGATCCTCCGCCGTCATGGTGGGTTCGTTGAGCGTCTCTATGAGGCGGGAAACGTTCACGAGTTCGTGTAGGGTGGCTTCCCGCTCTTCGTCTAGGCGTTTTCGGGCATCCGATTCCAGGCAGGATTCTCGGAGCGCGAAATCGAGCTCCAGCGAACGGCGGAGATACTTGAGCCTCAATTTCAGCCGTTCGAAATCGGCGGGGAAAAGTTTCTTCGATTTGAGGAAGATTGAAGGATCGATGTAGACCTTGCCGAAGTCGTGGAGAAGTCCCGCGTATTCCAGTTCCTTGAGCGCGGCGTCGGAAAAACGTAGCGGGCGTCCTCCGGCGATGTCGCGGGCGTTGAGGGAACGGGCAAGGGCGACCGCGTTCGCCGCGACGCGGAAGGAATGGCCGCTCGTCGCGGGATCGCGCGCTTCCACCGCGTCGACGGCGGCCGCCACGAATTGCTCGAACTGGCCGAGGATGCGCTTGATCATCGAGGCGTTTTCCAAGGCTACCGCGGCCTGGGCCGCGACCGCCTCCATGAGCGGTTCATACCGTTCTTGGAACGGCACGACGAGCCGTTCGAAATCCTCGTTCTTGCGGAGCAGGATCGTATCGGGATTGATACCGAATTTTTCGGGCATTTCTTTGGAATTGAGCAGTTGGATGACGCCGACGACCGCGCCGGTGTGGTCCGTCATGGGAATCGCGAGCATGGACTTCGTGCGGTAGCCGTGCGCGAGATCGAACGAATCGTTGAAGCTGTACGGCAAGTCCTCGTCCAGCTTGTAGACATCGGGAATGTTGAGACTATGGCCGTTGAGGGATACGTAGCCGGCTATGGAGCCCACGGTGCGGGACATGGTGAATTCCTCGTACGGTAGTTGTTTGGAAACCGTATGGGAATACTTGAATCGGAGGACCGGCTTGCCGTTCTGCTCTTCGGCCAGGAAGATGCTGCCCGCATCCGCCCCCGTCATGAGCCGGCTCACTTCCAGGATGCGCCGGAGCAATCGATCCACGTCGCGTTCGCGCATGAGATCCCTGCCGATTTCTATGAGGAGGCGCTGATCTTCGAAAGAATCGAGGAGTTCGTCGTAGGTAGGGCTCTCGTTCACGTCAGTCGTCCTCCGATGGGGCGGTGGATGTCGCGGCGGCCGCGGCGAGTTCCGCGAGGCGGGCCGGGGATAGGCGCTCTTCTACGCGTACCGCTCGCGCTCCGCGCAAGTAGAATAACCACGTCTCCACGGGCAGGTCCGAAAAAGCGCTCGCCGCGGCCCGATAGGCGGAAAGCTGTACGGCGTGCGCGGCGGGGATCAAGCGCCGATCGGTCTTGAAATCGACGATCACGCAACGATCCTCCGACTCGAAGATGAGGTCCATGGTGCCGTTGACGAGCCAGGGGCGTTCATCGAAATCCGGGAGCGGGAGCAGGAACGGGAATTCCACGCTCCTGCGTACGGCCGCAAGGGCTTTCCTGCCGAGTTCGGTGCCGAGGAATGCGTCGGCGAGCCTGAGGGCCGCGCCGATCACGGCCGCCCGCTCCCTTTCACCGAGACGATCCAACGCGCTCTCGATCTTTATCGGGATATCGTCCGCCCTTCCTGAGAGTCTTCGTTCGACGATATGGTGGCAAAGCGTGCCGAAGGCCGCTTCGATCCCTTCCGCCTTCAGATAGGGATCGATGTCCAGGGCCGCGAGGGCTTCTCCGGCCGCGATGGTTACTTTCTCTTGATCGGCGATAGCTTCCATGGCGCTCGGACTCACGACGCGGCGCGCCTCAGCGGGAATGGGCGTCGCCGCACGGCTATGGAAGGCCGCGAGGCTCGCGGCGGCGGCGGGAATCCTCGTCGGCGAGGCCGATTGTTTTTGAGCCGAGACCGGCTCCCTGACGAGCCGACGCCGTTCCTTCTCGCCGAGAAGGGCGAGCGGCTCCAACGAGAAGCGGGCCGCTTCGGCGGCCGGCGACGCGATCGCCGCCGCCGTGAGATCCAAGAAGGATTTGGCTTGGACTACTCCTTCCTTGTCAATTTTCAGGCTGCGGAGAATCGCCGCTGCGCGATCGGTTCCCGTAAGGGCGGCGAGTTCCTCGTTTTCCTTCTTGGATATTTTCCGCGTGCCGAAAATGAGGAGCTTGCGTTCGGCACGCGTGGCCGCTACGTAGAACAAGCGCCGCAATTCAGCCGTCTCCCGCGCTTCCTCTGCAGCGCGGGCCCGTTCGAAAAAGTAGTTTTGGACCGACTCGTCTTTCCCCGCGTCTTCGGGACGGAAGGTGACGGCGACGCCGTATTCCGGGTCTAAATAATAAGGTTGGGAATTCTTGAGGCCGCGGCCCTCATTCCCCGCGTCCGCGATGAGGACCACAGGGAACTCGAGGCCCTTGCTCTTATGGACAGTCATGAGCCTGACCGCATTTCTTCCTTCGCCGGGATCTCCGCCCTCGGTTTTTTCCGCGGTTCCCATGAGGGGGGCCAGTTCATCCAGGAAGGCGGCAAGGCAAAGTCCTCGGCGGTCGGCGTCCAAGGCCAGGTCGTACAAGTAGTCGAAATGGCCGAGGCAAGCCGCCGCGTCGCGATCGCCGAGTAAGGTCGTACGGTATCCGGCGTCGTACCAAAGACTCGCGATGACAGCCGAAATGCTCTGGCGGTCTATGGAAGCGAGGATGGAGCGGTAGAGATCCCGACCGCGTGCGAAACGGCGCGCGTCGTCGTCTCCGGAAAACCAACGTGCGTCGGCGTCCTCCGGGAAGGGTTCCGCGCGTCCTGAGAGGAAGACGCGGACCAGGGAATCGTCGCCGAGGCGGACGAAGGGAGAGCGGAGCACCGCGGCATAGGAAGTGTCGTCCCCGGGAAAAAGCGCGAGGCGGAGCATCGCGTAGATATCGTTGGCCGGTCCTTCCGCGAAGACGCCGCGGGGATCGGCCGCGACGAACGGAACGTCCAGGAGACGGAGGGCGCGCTCGTATTCGTGCTGACGCGAGGTGGACCGGAAGAGCACGGCGACTTCGCCGAAGGCGAACTCGCCCGCGGCTACTCCGAGCGCGATGCGGCGGGCCGCCGCGAAGGCTTCCGAGGCGGCGGCCGATAGTTCGGCGTCATCCTGATCGACGTCTCCCTCGATCTCGCCTCCGCGCACGAGGAGGTGGAACTCCACGGCGGGGGAGGCGTCGCTCGGGGCGGCCGCTCGGGGCGCTACAACCGCGAACAAAGGTCCTGCATCCGGCTCCGGCTCGTCGGTAATAGCCGGCGCCGAAGCGATGGGCGAGAACGCGGCCTCGAAGGGCTCCTCGGCCTTTCCGAAGACGCCGGGGAAGAAGGCATTAAAGAAGTCGACGAGTTCGGCGGAGGAACGGTAGTTGACGGAAAGCGCGAGGGCCGCCTTTCCGCCCGGGTCGAGCTCAGAGGAAAGCCGCCTGAATACCGAAACGTCGGCGCCGCGGAAACGGTATATGGATTGTTTTTCGTCCCCGACGAAGAAGAGCTTATCCGGGGCGAGGTCTTCCGGCCGCGGAATACCTGCCGAGCGGCGATCGGTGCGCTCCGCGAGCAGGTAGAGGAGATCCTTTTGCAGCTCGTTGTCGTCCTGGAACTCGTCGATCATGATCGCGCGGATGCGGCTCTTGTAGTGGTCGCGGAGGCCGCGGTCCCGCTTGAGGATGTCCACGGCGAGTTCCGCCGCATCGTGGAAGGAGAGGAGGCCCTCCCTCCGTTTGCGCTGAAGGAAGCGTCCGGCGAAGTCGTCCAGGAGCGCTCCGACGGCGAGGGCATCATCGCGGTAGCGGTAACTCGCGGCGAGGACTTGCAGTTCCTTAGCGTTACTCTTGAGCGGGTCGGTCCGCTCGCGCAGCTCGACGAGGGCGGCTTGGGCGGCGGCGGAGCTCGGCCGCTTGAACGAATCGCCTGAAGCGAGGAAGCGAGCCGCTCCGATCAGGGCCGCGAGATCGGCGTCGCCCGAACCGAGCGCGAGCGGCAGGACGCTGCGGACGGCCGCCTTGGCCTTGGAGAGCGTCGTCCCGGTGACGCCCGTATCGTCGATCGAAAGGATTTCCGCGCCGATGCGCTCGAGTTCCGCGCGGACTTCGGCGATGCGCGCCGCGAGGTGCGCGGCTTGCCGCGCCGCGTCGCCTTGGAAGTCGGGAGGAGAGGCCAAGGAGATGGAATTGACGGCTATGTCCGCGAGGAAGTCGCGGCGGATACGATCGAAGCCGCGCGTCGCGACCAGACGGCGGAGAGCATCTTCTTCCCGGCGATCCATGAGGACTTCCACGGCCGCCTCGTCCGCGATGCGCTGCAGGCGGGCCTCGTCGACAATGAAGTCGGGCGGAACGCCGTAGCGGTGACAGGCGCCGCGCGCGACCGCCGCGCAAAAGGAATCCAGGGTCATGATGCGCGCCGTATCGAAGGCCGCGAGCTGGTCCCGGGCGCGCGGATGGTCGGATTCCGAAAGCCGGCGGTAGATGCGGCCGTACATCTCGGCCGCGGATTTGCGCGAAAAGGTGAGCGTGAGGATGGAATCGACGTCCAAGCCGCGCTCGGTGACGAGGCGCACGTAGCGTTCGGCGAGCACGGTGGTCTTCCCCGATCCGGCCCCCGCGGACACGACGGCGTTGCGGTCGACGTTATAGGCGGCCGATTGGCCTCGGTCCAGTTTCAGCGTTTTCACGGCTCGCCTCCTGCGAAGGGCAGGCGACAGACCGAGAGCACTTTGCACGAGGCGCAGGCGGCGCGGTAGCCGGGCGGCGGCACCGGATAGGCCGCGCCCTCAAGCGCCCCCGCTACCGCTTCCATGGCCTCGTCCACGGCATCGAGCGCCTCGCCGTACTCATCGCGGGAAATAGGGAGCAGCGCGTTCGCGCGCGCGCGCTCATCATCGGCGAGGACGGGACGGAATTTCCGCTTGTCGATGGAATAGAAGCGGGCGGAGCTCACCGTCTCGTTACCTCCGTTTTCCGCCATGCGGACGTAGGACGCCATCTGGAAGTCGCCGAGGAGGCCTTCCTCGTCGGGAACCAAGGCGCCGGCCGTCGGCATGAGGCCGGTCTTGAAGTCCACCACCGTTAGGGTCCCGTCGTTTTTCCTGAGGACGAGATCGGCGATGCCGGAGAGCGCGAGGCCGAGTTCGGGATATGCCCGCTTGAGCGGGAATTCGGCCCCGAGTACCTCGCAGGCGTCCAGGCGCGTAGCGTCCGCCTCAAGGTAGGCCGAGAGGGCCGCGATGAGCTTGAGCCGCAACATTGCGTAGACGGACTCCTGAAAAGCCCCTTCTGCGGCGCGGGCCTCGGCGAGCGCCGCATCGGTCTCTTCCGTAAGGAAATCCTTATAGGTATCCAGGCGATCCCCCCGGAAACGGACATCCTCGTTCTTGATCCGGTCGAAAAGGCGCTGCAGTATCCGATGGTAGAGCGTGCCGAGTTCCCGTTGATCTATCGTTTCGATTTCGGTCTGCTTTTCCTTGATGCCGAGGCCCCGGCGGAGAAACCAGGAATAAGCGCATGCGCCGAAGTCGTTGAGGCCGGTCGGCGAGACGCGGGCTCCTTCATCCGATCCGGTCAGCTTGGCGCGGAGGGCGGCCGCCGCTTCGGCGTCGGCGAGGGGAGCGCGCCGGATATCGAGCGGAGGAGTAGAACCCGCGAGGCTATCCACGATCTCCCTCGCCTTCTTCTGGACCGTCGTCGGGCCGCAATCGGCATCGTCGGCCCGCTCCGCGCCGGAAGGTCCATGGAGCGCGAGTTCAGTCTCTAGGCGGATGGGATCGGGCCCCGAGCCGGCAGCCGGAGAGTTTTCGGTCGCTTTGAAGCGCTCGTCCGCGAGCGCCCGGTGGGGTACCGAGTGCGTCGTGAAGCCGCGCTCGCTCGCGGTGAATACGACCGCATCGCCCGAGAGCGCGTAGGCGCTTATGAAGTCCCCGGACATATCCCGTTCGTCCACGCGGATGCGGAGCTTCCGGTCTTCCCTGAGGAAGGGTGCCGGATTGGCGCGGATCGTGGCCGCGTCTTGGGTCGCGTTCGCGATGAAGTGGACCGCGGGTTGGATGAGCGCCGAAACCCGGTACTTGTAGACGCGGACTCCGCTCGTCCGCGCCTGGAAGACATAGGGGAGGCCGCGTAGGTGGATGCGGAACAGGTCGAAGGGCCGTTCCACGGTCAGGCCTTCCAGACGACGTTCGGTATCGGCTAGTTCTTGAAGGGCCTCCAGGGAGCGCGAAAGGAGGAGGTCCAATTCCGCGTTCAAGGCGCTGTCCTCGAAGTGGTTGGACTTGAACATCAACAGTTTCTTCCGAAGTTCGGCGAAGGAGGACGCGGCCACGATATCGGCCACGTCGCGCTTGAGGTTCCGATAGAAGGACTCGATCCTTCCGAGCGGGAAACGGATCTCGTCCTGATCGTCCCTGAGGCGTTCGAAGGTCCGCTCCCAGACGTCCACGTTCCTGCCGTTCTCGGGGAAGCCCGAGACGCAGCGATACCGGAGGCCGAATTCCATGAGCGCGTCGATCGTGGACCGATTCTTCCAGGGGAGTGCGGCATCCAGGAGGAGATCCTTGAGCGCGCGATAGGACCACCTCGTCGCCGGGCAGGCCGCCAGGGCCGAGAAGAGCCGGCCGACCGACTGTTCGGACATGGGGCGCCCTTCGCGGAGGTCGGCGGGAATATCGCGCAGCCGGAATTCCAGGAGGAGGCGCTCGGCGTAATCCTGGACGTTCGGTATGGAGACCACGATATCCGACGGAGCTATTTCTCCGTTCTCGAGGAGGCGCCGGACCGCGAGCGCGATCCAGCGTATTTCCTCGCGCGCGGTCGGGAAGGCGAGGAGGCGGCCGACCGCATCTCCGAGGACCGCGCGGGCCCGCTCCGCGCGGCGCTCCGCGATGGGCGCGCGGGGATAGGATTCGTCGCGCTCCCCGGAAACGGATAGGTCGCCGAGCCGTATGACTTGGACCGACGCCTCGCGCGTGAGCTCCGCCTCGTACTCGTTCCAATCCTCGGCCAACTCGGGGCAGAAG
>JAEWSV010000526.1 GCA_023398155.1 Spirochaetota bacterium | reverse complement strand
ATCATCTCCATACTGAAACTGCAGGCCAACGCGATCGGCGACGCCAGACTGAAGGATGCCTACGCGGTTTCCATCGATCGGATCAAATCAATGTCCCTCGCGCACGACAGCCTCTATATGACGGGCGACCTCTCGCGCATCGACCTGAAACGATACATCGAGGATCTCGCGAATCGTTTGGTGAAAAACCGCGCGTCGGACGATTCGCAGACGAGGCTGGTGCTGGAGATGGATAGCGCGCGCGTGATGCTCGATACCGCCATCAATTGCGGGCTCATCGTCAACGAATTGATCACCAACGCCTTGAAGTACGCGTTCCCCGGCGACCGGAAAGGCCAAATCAAGATCGAGCTGCGCAACGGGGACGGCAAGATTTACCTCACCGTATCCGATGACGGCATCGGGCTCGGGAGCGGCTTCGATATCGAGCGGGACGGGCACCTCGGGCTGAAGATCATCACCAAACTCGCCCAGGGGAAACTGCGGGCGCAGGTGGAATTCAAATCCGAAGGCGGACTCTCTTGTAGCCTGGTGTTCCCGGCGGGCGGTTCGGACGGCGAATGGAGCGAAGGATGAGCCCCGTCGCGCCACGGTCCTATCGGCCGTATCTTCCGGGAGGATCCGTCCCTACGGCGCGATGCGCTCCCTGACGTACGCCATGACCCGCTCTCCGGGATCCGATTTGCGCGGAACGAAAACGCCTCGGACGGTGAGATCGAAGAAGGGATCTCCCGAAGCCGCCGCGAGCGCGGCATCCACTTCGTGGTGGCCCCAGACTCCGTCCGCTCCGATGCCGTAGGCGGCCATCAATTCGGCGACCAGGGCGACCGCGCCGTCCAGGAGGACCGGCTTGGCGAGCAGATCCTCCTCGTCGGCCGCGACCAGTTCGATGCTGACGGAGTCCAGGTTCGCTCCGAAGGCCGCCCGCCCCATGACGTCCAAGGGCAGGAGCTGATGGACGACCGCTTCCCCGTCCCGTTCTTCCATGACGAAGTGGCTCGCGAGGCCGGGCCGCTCCCCGGCGAAGTCGGAGGAGTCCAGGAGGTTGCGGGGGAATGCCGCCGTCTCGGTATAGTGGAGGATGATGCGCGCGGGCCTGTTCCCATGGGTGCGGACGCCGTAATGGCGGAGCGCGTAGTCGGCGATCTCCCGTTTCCAGGTCTCGATTTCCCGGTTCGCGGTACCGCGGTATCCGGTCACTGGTTCCAGCCGCGCCAGAATGCCGCCCGGCTCCTGGGCCGAAGCGGATAGGGCCGGGAGCAACGAGGAGAGGAGTAGGGCGAGGAGGATCGCCGCCGTCCATGATGTCGGCCGAAGCATATCCCCAGGATACACCGCTTTACGGATCGGTTCAAATCGCATGGCGATGGATCGGCTTTGCCGGGGCGTTCATAGGCGTTCCTCGTGGGGCGATAGGTGAGGATCGGTTCGTTTACCGAGTGCTTCCTTCCGTCCCGGCGGCTGCGAGCGTTTCGTAGGAATGATCGATCATGCCGAGCAGCGTCTTCTTATCCATGCCCTTGTCCAATAATACCGTATTCTTGAATCGCCGCTGCCGGAGGGGGACGTGATAGCCGGGGAGCACGATCAATGGATATTCCGTTCGGTAGTATTCTCCGACGATGGGGTCGCAGCGGATCGTGATTTTGTAGTTATCGGAATTCGGGTAGATCTCGATGAATAACCGATCGCGGTACTTGAAGCAGATGGGAACATCGCCGAACGGAAAGGCTATCTGCGCCTCGGGTTTCTCCGCGCAATAATCGATCAGCTCCTGTAATACGATCGTCTTCTTATCCATCGCCGATTTCGACATACCCGCTAGATGATCCCGAGTATTCCGATCACGAGAGCGGCGATGAACAGGACGAAGCAGATCGAACCGATGATCAGGAATGAGTGCAATATCTCGTTTTGCTTAGCGAGTTCGTCGTTGATCTTCCTGTTTTGCGCCGTGTTGTCGGCCAGCACGCCCTTAATGTTTTCAGCGGGAGCGTCCTCGAGCAATTCCCCGATATCGGCCACCACGAGCCGGTGGTTCCGGTAATATCCCAGCGCGATCAAGATGGACCAGATCGAAAAGTAGAAAATCGAAGACAGCGCGACGAGAACGGTGAAGATGCCGACCTTGCTCAAACGGAAGTCCCCGACGGCGAATACGAGGGACGTTACGGTCAAGGAAATCATGAGTTCGAATAACTCGATGACGAAATAGCCGATCGTCTTATTATGGATCCTACCTTTGCGGTCGAACTCGTTCCGGTATTCGCTCATCAGGAGGCGGGCGCTCAATGTTTCGCTATCTTCCGTCATGCTGTCCATGTTGTTCTTCCCAGTATACGGCTCGCCGTCGCCTTCTGTAAAGTTTAGCCGCCTTTCGCGCTCTAGACACGCGATTTGTCGTAGGATACTATACGTAGAAACATCAGGGGGCGGTTCGCCATGGCCGGTTCGGGAAAGATCGTCATCATCGGTGCGGGACACGTCGGCTCCCATTGCGCTTCCGCCTTGGCGTGGATGGAGGCGGCGAGCGACATCGTCCTGGTGGACCGCATCGCCGAAAAAGCGCGCGCGCAGGCTTTGGACGTCGCCGACGCCCTCACGTATCCGGCTCGGCCGATCGGCGTGCGGGCCGGCGACTACGCCGAAGCGGCGGACGCGGATATCGTGATCATCGCCGTCGGCGAGAGCCGGCGACCCGGCCAGACGCGCCTGGACCTGTTGGACGTTTCCGTCAGGATGCTCGACGAACTCATGGGGTCGCTCCGGCCCTTCAATCTGCCGGGCATCGTGATCACCATCACCAACCCCGCGGATGTCGTGGCGTATTTCGTGCGCCGGTCCCTCGGCCTGAGCCGCGAGCGTTGCTTCGGTACGGGCACCCTGCTGGACACCGCGCGTTTCGTGCGCCTCCTGTCCGAGGCCAGCGGCGTGCCGCGGTCAGCCGTTGAGGGCCTGGTCTTGGGCGAGCACGGGGATTCCTCGGTGCCGGCCTTCTCCCGCCTCCGCCTGGCGGGGCGCCCGTTCTCCGCGTACCCGGCGTTGGATCGGGAGCGGTTGACCCAAGGAACGCGCCAAGCGGGCATGGACGTGGTCATAGGAAAGGGCTCCACCGAATTCGGCATCGCCCAGGTGACGGCGGCGCTCTGTTCCGCTCTGCTGAGCGGGCGGGGCGGCGTGTTCCCCCTTTCGGCGGCGCTGGAAGGCGAATACGGCGAGACGGGCATACACGCGGGCGTTCCCTGCAGGATAGGCAAGAACGGTATAGAAGAGATCGTCGAGGTCGAGCTCGACGCGGACGAGCGGACCGCGTTCGCGGCATCCTGCGCCGTGATCCGCGCGTACGTAGAGCGGGCAGGAAAACGCGTATAGCATACGCTTCTTAATTTCGAGTACGGAAAGCGAGGAGAACCACATGAACACGATGACGAAAGCGACCATGAAAGGTATAGCGGCGGTCCTACTGGCCCTCGCCGCGGCGCTCCCGCTGGCGGCGGCTCCCAAGCTCCGCGTGGCGATCGTCCAGCCCCTGACCCACAAGACCTTGGACCAGATCCGGGAGACCATCGTGGCGGAGCTCCGCGCGTCGGGCCTGGAATTCGACATCGTCACCTTGGACGCCCACGGCGATACGTCCGCCCTGGCCACCATCTTCCAGAACGAGAAGAACCGGAAGGTCGACATCCTCGTTCCCATCGCGACTCCCGCGGCCCAGAGCGCCAAGGCCGTGTTCGACGGCGCCAAGACGCCCATCATTTTCGCCGCCGTGTCCAATCCCGTCGCGGCCGGGCTCACGGGGAGCGACGCCAAATACATCACCGGCGTGTCCAACAACATCCCGGCGGACCGGATCGTCAAGCTGATTTCCGATTTCCAGCCCGCCTACAAGAAGATCGGTTTCCTCTACACTTCGAGCGAGACGAACTCCGTCTCCACGATCAAGGTCGCCAAGGACTACTGTTCCAAGAACGGCGTCGCCTATGAAGACGTCGCCATCGCCTCGTTGACGGACCTCCCCGCCGCGGTCAACACCCTGCTCGGCAAGGGCGTCGACGCCCTGTACACCGGCAACGACAACACCATAGCCTCCGCCATGCCGACCTACACGGACATCGCCTACGCCAAGGGCGTTCCCATCTACTGCGGCGCCGACTCCATGGTCGCGGACGGGGGACTGGCCACCATCGGCGTGGACTACGTCCAGCTCGGCAAGCAGGTGGCCGCGATGGTGATCAAGGTCGCGGGCGGCGCCGCCCCTTCGAGCCTGCCCTACGAGACCCTGAGCGACTACGCCAAGTTCGTTAACCTCCAGGCCGCGGACAAGCTGAAGCTGACCCTCTCCCCGGCCGTCCTCGGCTCGTATAAGGTCTTGGTCGAGAAGAACGGCGCGAGCCATTTCGGCAAGTAAGCCGGATCGAGTATGGATCTCCTGATCGCGGCCCTGGGCCAGGGCGCCCTCTACGCGCCGATGGCCTTGGGCGTCTACCTCGCCTTCCGCATCCTCAACACGCCGGACCTCACCATCGACGGGAGCTTCGTCTTCGGCATGACGGTCTGCGCCGCCGTGACCGTCGCGGGTCACCCGTACCTGGCCCTCGCCGCGGGGATCGCGGCCGGGGCGGCCGCGGGCAGCGTCACCGGTTTCCTGCAGACCAAGCTCAGGATCAATCCCATCCTCTCGGGCATCCTGACCATGACAGGGCTGTACACCGTCAACTACATGGTGCTCGGCGGACAGGCCAACCTGTACCTGCAGCGGATGGCGGCGAACGAGGACGGGATCGAGGTCCCAACGGCGAGCGCCACCGTCTACAAGCTCCTCGCCTTCGGCGAGACCCGGGAGATTTCTGACCTGGCGCTGACCACGGCGGCGTCGCTCGCCGCCATAGTCGCTTTGGCCGTGTTCTTCAAGACCCGGGCGGGGATGGCTATCCGCGCCACGGGCGACAACGAGGAAATGGTGAGGTCTTCATCGATCAACGCGGACGCGACGCGGACTTCCGGCATCATGCTGGCCAATGCGCTGGTGGCCTTGTCCGGCGCGCTCGTGTGCCAGCAGCAGCGCTACGCGGACCTCGGGAGCGGGAGCGGCATGCTCGTCGTGGGCCTCGCGTCGGTGATCATCGGCCAAGCCCTGATGGGGCGCCGCGGCGTCACCCTCGGGCTCGTATCGGCGACCGCCGGATCGCTGCTCTACCGGATCATACTCCAGGCAGCCTACCAGATCGACATGCCGACCTATACCGTGAAGCTCCTGTCCGCGGCCATCGTCGCCGTGGCCCTCGTGCTGCCCTTGGCCAAGGAAAAGGCCGAGCTCTGGATCCGGAAAACGGCCGCCCGCGGCAAAGGACGGCCCTGATGGTCCAGCTTTCGATTAGGAATCTGACCAAGACCTTCGAGCGAGGTTCGCCGAATGAGAAGGTCGCCCTGGACGACGTGACCCTGGAAATCGAGAAAGGCGATTTCGTGACTATCCTGGGTTCCAACGGCGCCGGCAAATCGACCCTGTTCAACGCCGTGCTCGGGAAATTCCCGCTCGACCGCGGGCGCATCGTCCTGGACGGCGAGGACATCACCGAGCGGAAGGATTATAAGCGCGCGGCGGACATCGGCTGCCTGTTCCAGAACCCGCTCAAGGGGACGGCGCCGAACATGACCATAGAGGAGAACCTCGCCCTGGCCTTTACCCGGACGGCGTCCCGGTCCTTCTTCGCCGTCAACCGTAAGGACTCCGCCTATTTCCGGGAACTCCTCGCGCACCTCAAGTTGGGCCTGGAGGACCGGATGAAGACCAAGATGGGCCAGCTCTCCGGCGGCCAGCGGCAGGCGGCGTCCCTGGTGATGGCCACCATCGCCAAGCCCAAGCTCCTCCTCCTGGACGAGCACACCGCCGCCCTGGACCCGGCCACTTCCGCCCAGGTCATGGCCACCACCCGCCGCATCATCGCGGAGACGGGCCTGACCGCGCTCATGATCACCCACGACATGGAGCTCGCCCTGGGCTACGGCAACCGTACCCTCCTCATGGACTCGGGGAAGGTAGTCCTGGACGTTTCCGGGGAAGAGCGGGCGGCCTTGACTCCCCAAGGCCTCGTGGACCTCTTCCGCGCCAGGGCCGGCCACAACCTTTCGGACCGGACCCTGCTGTCGATGTAGGCGTCGGCTCGGCCGTACCCGCCGCCCGCGGAAAAAGGCTGTCCCGGAGCGTAATATTCAGTAATTTGGTAATAATATGGGCAAGGTACGTTGGGGAACTTTCCTCCGGGATGTCTTCCTGTGCTCCTTAAGCGCGTACGGCGGGCCAGAGGCGCACTACGGCGTTTTCTCTTCCGTGCTGGTCGAGAAGAAGAAGTACCTCACCGAGGAAGAGCTCTCCGAGATGATCGGCTTGTTCGCGCTCGTCCCCGGTCCTTCCAGCACGCAGACTATAACCGCCATCGGGTACCGGACCGGCGGGCCGGTCCTGGCGATCCTGACGTTCATCGTCTGGGCGATGCCCGCTATTCTGACCATGGGACTGGTGGGCGCGTTTTTCTCGCGTATCGGAGCCGATGACGGGTGGAAGCCGCTCCTTACGTACTTGCCCGCCGCCGCAGTCACGTTCATCGCGTACGTGGCGATTTCGCTCTCGAAGAAGGTGATCAAGAAACGAG
>JAEWSV010000238.1 GCA_023398155.1 Spirochaetota bacterium | reverse complement strand
GCTGGAAGTGGTGTCGCGCCACAAGGTGACCTCCTTCTGCGCCCCGCCGACCATCTACCGCTTCTTCATCAAGGAAGACCTCTCGGCGTACGACTTCTCCGCCCTCGAGCATTGCTCGGTCGCGGGCGAGCCGCTCAATCCGGAGGTGTACGAACAGTTCAAGGCGGCCACCGGCCTCAAGCTCATGGAAGGCTACGGCCAAACCGAACTCACCGTCACCCTCGCCACCTTCCCCTGGATGGAACCGAAGCCCGGCTCCATGGGAAAGCCGGCGCCCCTCTACGACATCGATATCGTGCGCGAGGACGGCAGCAGCGTGGAAGTGGGCGAGGAAGGCCAGATCGTCGTGCGCACGGACAAAGCGAAACCGGCGGGCATGTTCGGCGGCTACTATCGCGACCCCGCGCTCACCGCCAAGGTTTGGCACGACGGAGTCTACTATACCGGCGACATGGCCTGGAGGGACGAGGACGGCTACTTCTGGTTCGTCGGCCGTTCCGACGACGTCATCAAGAGTTCCGGCTACCGAATCGGCCCCTTCGAGGTGGAGAGCGCTCTCTTGGAGCACGCCGCGGTCTTGGAATGCGCGGTCACCGGCGTTCCGGACCCGGACCGCGGCATGGCGGTCAAGGCCACCATCGTCCTGGCCAAGGGCTGGACCGCGAGCGACGAGCTCAAGGTAGAACTCCAGGAGCACGTCAAGAAGACGACCGCTCCTTACAAGTACCCGCGCGTGATCGAGTTCGTGGCGGAGCTGCCCAAGACCATCTCGGGTAAGATCCGCCGCGTGCAGATACGGGAGGGAGACAAGAGGTAGGTTTCGATGGAGCGCATCCGCTAGAGCGCGAGTTCCATCCGATGGGCCGATGCGACCGCTTCCGTCCACGCCTTCGGCACGCCGGCCTCCGACGCGGAGAGCGGCCAGTCTGAGACTGCGGCGGCGACTTCGGCGATGATGCTCTTGGCGCGCGGAGGCCGCAGGTCGGCAGCCGCGGCGGCGGCTAGGAGGTCGTCCACCGTGAAACCGTCCCGCTTGCCGTTCACCGTCATCTGGTGGCTGGAGGTCCAAGCTCCCGCGGGATTGTAGGCGAAGGTGAGGTCGTAGGCCGGGGCGAGCCGCCAAGCGCCCGATCGATCCATGAGGAAGGCGATGTTTTTCGTGTGGTCGTCTTGATTGCGCGCCATGAGGTTGAACGCCATGCGCCTGAAGAGTTGCTCCAATGCGGTCTTCTCGGCGAGGGCGTCCATCCGCAGGCGCTTGACCGTCATGAACGCCTGTTCGTACCCGTAGGCGCCGGCCAGGTTGAAATCGTAGTGGGCGATCGCGCAGAGGCTCTGCATATGGATTTTCCCGCCCGCTTCGGTCCGGTCGAATCTTTTGGTCATGAAGTGGGCGCGTCCGCCTTCCTTGAGCAAGCGGCATTCGGTCATGTCGATGCGCGCCGCCCGGGCCATGAGGTGGTACGCGTACTCCAGGCGGCCGAATCCCCGCGGATCGCCGAGTTCCTTGTCCGCGTTTCCGGTCACTCCGTCGAATTTCAGTATCCAATATTCGAAGGGAGAAGGGGCCTGCGATTGTCCCGATCGCAGCTCACCGGAGGTCCGGTTCCACGCGACTACGGCCTTGGCGCGGGCTCCGCCCGCCGAGGCGCCTACCGAAAGGATGGCATCCAGCTCAGAGGGACCTCCGTCCTGGAGGCGGGTCCGGAGGCTCGAGCGATCGGAGAGTACCCGATTCGCCAACTGGACGAGTTCCGCGAGGTCGAGGGGACTCGATCCGTCCGTACCTTCCTTTAGCGCGGGCCGGAATTCCAAGGCCCCCATGCCGCGCGAACCGATATAGCAGAGGCGTTCCACGGGGGTGAAGCTTTCCGGAAGCCGGCCCCGCTCCGCGAGCCAGCGGTCGATTACCGCATTGCCGAATTTATCCGGAAGGGAATCCGCGAGCAGGCCGGGCAGCCCTTTGAAGGTTTGCCTCGGGAGTTCCGGAAAGCTGAAGATTCCGGCCGACCGCGGCATGGTGAGCGGGGCTATCTCCACGGGAGCGCCGAGAAAGGCCGGAGCGTACTCGAAGTAGCCGAGCGACCGCGCGCTGTCCCAATAGAGGGCGCCGGCTACGCTTCCCCAGAGGAGGACGTCCGCCGATACGACGCTCACGTCTCGTCACCCCACTTCCAACCGGTGCCCGTATCCGGAGCGGTCGTCTTGCGAGGTTTGGAAGCCCGGCGGCGATAGGGCGTTTCGCGTGAGCGCGCCATGAGCGGGCTCGGCGGGGGCGCTGGAAGGAAGGAATCCAGGGAATCGAGTTTGCCGAGCGCGCGGAGGAGGGCGATGAGCGCGAGGATCGTGGTTCCCGTCTCTCCGGATTCCGCGCGGATGACGGTCCGGAGGCTCAGCCCCGAGCGGACGGCGAGTTCAGCCTGCGTGAGGTTGGCGTTGAGCCTCGTACGTTTGAGCCTCCCCGCAAGCTCGGCTGCGATCGCCTTATCGCTCATGAGGGAAAAATCCCCGCTGTATCCTTCTTGATGTCTCATACGGCATTATATCATGATTTTAAAATTTAAAGTACCATATTTGTCACTATAAAAGATTGATATGTAAAAAGACTAATATGGCATCTTGTAGAGGCATTTGTGTTTTAAGATGACACAACAGTCCTAATATCAATTATCGATGAGCCGATGGAGCGTTTTATCGTTTTGTCGCCAATCCTTACCGACTTTCACGCGGAGATCCAGCTCGACCCTCCAATCGAAAATGGAGTTCAAATCCTTCTGGGCGGCGACGCGGATTGCCTTGATCATGCTGCCGCCTTTTCCGACGACTATCCCTTTCTGGGATTCCCGCTCCACGATGATGAACGCGCGGACCCAAAGCCTCGTTCCATCGTCCCGGAGTTCGGTGTCCTCGATATCCACGTACAGGGAATGGGGGAGCTCCTCGGAAAGGCGGTTGATCGCCTTCTCCCTGATGATTTCCGCCACCCGGAAGTCCACTTCCTGATCGGTGTAATAATCATCGGGGTACATGGGGTCTCCCGCGGGGGCGAGCGCGAACAGGACGGCGAGCAAAGCGTCCATGCCGCTCTTCTCGCGCGCCGATATGCGCGCGATTCGGTCTTCGCCGAGCGTCGGCAGGGCTTCGGCGAGGAACGCCCGGGCGGCGTCGGGATCCGCCTCGCTCGCGTCGATCTTGTTGATCGCGGCCACGACCCGGTCGGCGACGGGGGCGAGCATGGCCGCGACCGCGCGTTCCTCCTCGCCCGCCTTCCGCGTAGCGTCCAGTACGTAGAGGACCAGTTCCGCCTCGCCGAGGACTTTGGCGCCGACGTCCATGAGCTTCCGGTTGAGTTTTTTCTCGGAGACGTGACGTCCTGGCGTGTCGATGAAGACGAGCTGCCCTTGCTCGCGGTTCACGATGCCGCGGATGGCGTTGCGCGTGGTCTGGGGGACGGGACTGACGATGGCTACCTTCTCTCCGCAGAGAGAATTGAGGAGCGTCGACTTTCCGGCGGAGGGTCGGCCTATCACCGCGACGAAGGCGGCTTTCTTTGGGTCTTGGTTCATCTGAGGCGACTATAGCCCGCGGTCAATCGAGCAACAAGACCTGAACGATCTGGATGACCGGAAAGATTATGCAGACCACGATGAAGACGATCTCCAGGCCGAGCATGCGCCGCTCCGACGAATCGGTCTTGGCCATATCGTAGACTGAGGATAGGACATCGAGGCGGCGCTGTACGGACCGGCTCCAGCCGTCCGTGTTGAGGATCGTGCAGAGCTGGTCGTAGATCTGGCCGAGGTAGAAATCGCCGATGATCTTGGAGGAGTTCTCCAGGTTTTCCAGGATGAAGAGGGAGTCGAAGCGGAGTTCCTGGATCCGGGCGAATTTGGCCCGCGTCGCGTTACCGCGCAGGCGACGACGCAATTTTCGGCCGCGCCGTCGCGTCCCGTACGCGGTCAAGTCCTTCTCCGCCTCGTCCAAGCGATGATCCAGGTGGCGGTCCAAGGATCGGAGTTCCAGAAGCCGGTAATTCGCGTGCTCCACGATGAGGAGGATGTCGTTGTAATCGCCGCGCGGATCGATCAGGATGCAGCGGTCCATATCGAAGACCGCGTAGTCATGGGCTCCGTAAGAGAAGGGACGGCAAAGCGCCGCCTGGATCTGGGACTCGTGTAGCGCCCCCCCCGCTTCCTCCCCGATGAGCAGGGTCGCCGCCGCTTCGCGGTGGGCGGCTATGAAGGCCGCGGGAGCCTCGTCGCATTCCAGGAGGCAGAAGGCCGTGTAAGACTCCCGGTCCGCGGATTCTTCCCGTACCGGATCGATCACCGCCGGCGCGACGATATCCACGGCTTCCGCGAAAAGCGTTTGCGCCCAGGCGTCCAAGGTGACCTTCGCGTCGCGATGGGGCACGATCGCGCCGCGGGAGAGCGGGCCGAGATCATCGAACCGGAGGCGCGCGCGGCCGCGGATCACCACCGTGACCGCTCCATCGTCGTAGATCTTGGCCTCGGAAACCAACTCGCCGAAACCTTCGGCGTGCGCCGAACGTAAGGGAAACCGGAGCGGGCGGGGGAGCGAGAGCGACGCGGGCGTATCCCGGCGGGCCGGCGTTCCGTGACCCATACGCCGGGCGAGGGATTCGGCGTCCGCGGCGGCCGGCGCGAGAAGCGAGAGATCTATCGCCCGTCCCACATCGTGGATGGAAAAGTGGACGATTTCGAAAAGGCGCTCTTCTTTCGCGGCGGCTGTCATGGGAAGCAGTATAGCGCGGATTTCGTTTGACGGGCAGGCCCCGCACGCCCTACACTGATCACCATCACGGTATGGGAAGCAATCGATGGGCAACCTTTTCCACGTTCCGCTCTTTCCGCGGTCGCGCGCTGTCCGCGCTTTTGTGTGCGGCTTTCTTGTCGGCGCCCTCGTCGTCGGCCTTCTGCTCGGATACCGCAGCGGACGCTACCGTGACGATCTCCGTGACCGAGCTCTCGCGGCTGGTCGAGATCTCGACGCTGCTCGGGCGGCTCAACGAGACGCTCAAGAGCGAGCTCGACGTCTCGAAGCGGAGCTCGGGCGAATTGCTGCGTACGCTCGAGAGCTCGAAAGCCGAACTCGACGCGCTGAGGAACGAGTTGGAAAGCTTGCGGACGACATCGACCGAGCTCGCGCGCAGTGCGGAGAGCTCGGAGTCGGTATCGGCCGAGCTCAGGACGGCGTTGTCGAAAGCGGAATCCTCCTTGACGAACTTGGAAGCCTCGTTCGCGTCGTACAGGAACGCGGCGGAAACGCGGATAGCGCGCCTTGAACGCGCCGCGCGGCGGGGTAAGGTAGCGAGCCTCGTGTTGGGGACCTTGGCGGTAGGCGGCTGGACCGCGTTCGCCGTCCAAACCGTCTTCTAGAGCGCGTAGTCCTCCGGCGCCAATCCCGTAATCGTGGAGACGAAGGCGCGCGTCCGCGGCTGGGTCGGATGGGTGAACATGGTCGCGGGCGGCCCCGACTCGACGATGGTTCCGCCGTCCAGGAAGAGGACCTCCGAAGCGACCGACGCCGCCAGGCGGAGGTCGTGGGTCGCGATGAGCATCGTCATACCCTCGACCGCGAGCGATTTCAGGACCTCCACGACTTCCGCCGCGAGTTCGGGGTCCAGCGCCGAAGTCGGCTCGTCGCAGAGCAGGACCTCGGGGGAGAGCGCGAGGGCCCGGGCGATGGCCACCCGCTGCTGTTGACCGCCGGAGAGGGTCGCCGGATACGCGGCCGCCTTATGCGGCAGCCCGACCCGCTCCAAGAGCTCCATGGCGCGGCTACGCGCGGCGTCGCTCTTCCAGCCGAGGACGATCTCCAAACCTTCCATCACGTTCTGCAGCGCGGTTCGGTGCGGGAAGAGCTGGAAATTCTGGAAAATCATACCCGTCTTGCGCCGGAGCCTGAGTATGTCCGCACGATGCAACCGGCGGACGTCGTTCAAATCGAGCCGCATGTCGCCTACGACGAGCGTCCCCGATTCGGGTTTTTCCAGCAAGTTGATGCAGCGGAGCAGGGTGCTCTTGCCCCCGCCCGATGGACCTATGACGGCGGTCACTCCACCTTTCGGCAGGGAGAACGTGATCCGGTCCAGGACGCGGAGCGAGCCGAAGCTCTTGACGAGGGAATCGGCGGCGATCACGATGCGGCCTCCGCTGCGACATGGAGGGCCAGGCGCTTCTCCAGCCTCGTTTGGAGGGCGGAGAGGACGGAACTGAAGAGCAGGTAGATGAGTGCGACCTCCGAATAGAGGATGAGGGGCTCATAGGTGACGGCGGCGATCTGCTGGGCCGCGTGGAACATTTCCGGGACGGTCAAGGCGGCCGCCATGGATGTATCCTTCACGAGGGAGATGAACGTGTTCGCGAGGGAAGGGGTCGCCACCCGGGCCGCCTGGGGCAGGATCGTGCGGCGAAGGGCCTGGGTCCAGCCCATACCGATGGAGAACGATGCTTCCCACTGCCCTTTAGGGATGGAGGATATCGCCGCCCGCATGGTCTCCGACATGTAGGCGCCGACGTTGAGGACGAGACCGACCAATGCCGCGGGAAAGGAATCGAGCAGGATGCCGACCGAGGGCAACCCGTAAAAGATCAAGAAGAGTTGGACGAGGAGCGGCGTGCCCCTGATGGTCCAGACGTAGAAG
>JAEWSV010000237.1 GCA_023398155.1 Spirochaetota bacterium | reverse complement strand
TAAGAGGCGGTTTCCGCGGCGGAGGGCTCGGCGAGGCGTATCCTCATCCGCCTCGCCGCCCCCGATCCGGCGACGGAAGCCTTTCTCGGCACTAATCTCCATGGGGGGAGGACCTTCCCTCCGGATGCCTTTTCCCTCTCGGCCTCGCTCCGTTCCGCCCTGGCGGCCTACCCCGATCCCGAACCTTCCGCTGCGGCGATCAGGGCGGGGAAGCTCGCCGTACTCGCGTTCCCTGCGCTCCAATCCGCGGAGAACGCGGATTACGTGGGGCGGAGTATCGAGGATAGCCTCGCCGCCGTGCGGCGGCTCACCGGCCTCGAACTTCCCGTCGTCGAGGAGGCCGCCGAGGTCGGCGCCCTGATCGGCCGCCGGTTCTGGACGGCGCTGTGTCGGGGCGGTTATCAGGGAGGCGCGTATCTCTTGGATGCGTTGGCTCGGTCGGCCGGGGCGGGGGAGTAATCGAGCGTGCCGCGGTTCATCGGCGTGAGGATACTGAGGATTCCGCTCGCGCTGCTCCTGATCGCGCTCGCAATCCCGACGTTGTCGGCCGAGGATGCGGTGAAAACCGCGGACGCATCCGCGCCTTTCCTTTCTCTGGATGAGGCCCTCACCGAGCTCGGGGCGCGGCTCTGCTGGGATCCGCTATCCCGGATGGGAACCTTGGAATTCGGCGCGCATCGCCTCGCCTTCCGCGCGCTCGCGGCTCCGACCGCGGCGGCGGCGATTCTTGACGGGAAGGAAATAATACGCGCTCCGTCTCCCTACTTCGGCGGAGATTCGCTCAGTTTTCCTCGGTCTTTCCTGGAGGCGGTACGCGCGAGCGTCTCCCGCGCCGCCGAGCGGGACCATTCCCGCTTCCGCATCGCGGCCATCCTGGTGGATCCGGGACACGGGGGCAAGGATACCGGAGCCGTGGCGACCCACATAATCGACGGAAAGTCCGTGGAAGTCGTAGAAAAGGATCTGGTCCTCAAGGTCGCCGTCGATTTCCATGCCCGGCTCGCGGCCGCATACCCCGACAAGCGCGTGCTCCTTACGCGGAAGGACGATACTTTCCCGACCTTGGACCAGCGGGTCGCGGTAGCTAATTCGGTTCCGCTCGCCGACAACGAGGCCATCCTCTTCATCTCCATCCACGCCAACGCGTCCTTCAACAAAAAGGCCCGGGGGTACGAGGTCTGGTACCTCTCCCCTGAATATCGGCGTACGGTGATCGATGCCGACCGCTTCTCCGACTCGTCGGAAGTCCTGCCCATCCTGAACGCGATGATGGAAGAAGAGTTCACCACGGAGAGCATCATGATCGCCCGTTCCATCATGGCCCGCTTGGATAAAACCATCGGGAGCCTGAGCCCTTCACGCGGTATCAAGGCGGAAGAGTGGTTCGTCGTACGCAACGCGCGTATGCCGTCCGTACTCGTGGAACTGGGCTTCGTCACCAACCCCGAAGACGCCCGCCTGCTCTTGGACATCGCGCACTTGCGGAAGCTTTCCGAGGCGATATATAGTGGCACCGTGGATTTCGTAACCGCGTTCGAACGGTCCGGAGGGTTCACCGCAATCCGATGAGTGCACTTTTTGCCGCCTTCCGCCGCTACGCTTCCGTCGCGCGGTATCGCCGCGGCTTTTATCTACTTCTGCTCCTCCTCGTCGCCCTGATCGAATTCACGGCCTCGGGTAAGTCTCTCGCGACTTTCGTTTTCTACACCGTGAGGAACGGTAAGGCATCAGTGGAGACCCGCTCTCTACCGCGTTACGGAAAACTGGAGCTTCGCGCGGCGCGCTACGTCGAGGAGGCATTGCTCGGGAGCGGGACGGTAAGCCTGGGGCGGCTTTTTCCGAAGGGCACGAGGCTCGATTCGCTCTTGATCCGTGACGGAACGGCCTTCGTGGATCTTTCGGCCGCCGCGGCGTTGCCGGCCGAAGCGGAGGTTGACGCGCGGAGGTCTATCGCGACCCTCGCGGCAGGGCTCCGGAGGAATTTTCGATCTATAAAAACGGTCAGAATTTTCATAGCCGGGCATGAGCCTTTCGCATCCGATCTCTCGGAAAAAGATGATTTTAGTCCTTCTTCAAAAAAAACAAAAATCGTTGACAAATGAAACCCTTCTCGTATAATTCCTTATGACCAAGGTTTATCGCGTGATTGAAAGGAGTTTTGAATGAAACGGACGTTCATTCTTGTTGCCATCGCGTTGCTCGCGGTTGGCGCGGTCTTCGCCGAAGAAGCCGTGCTCATCGACTTCTCGAAGCTCGCGGCCGACATTCGCCCCAACCAGGACAACGTTCCTCAAGACAACCGGGCGACCATGATGGATTATTCCACCGTGGCCGGAGCCAGCTATACCGAGGACCAGAAAGCGGTGATGAAGACTTCCCTTGCCTTGGGCAACTGGGACGTCGTTCTCGCCTCTTCTTCTCGTTCCGTCACTAACCAAGCCAAGAGCTATACTCTCGGCGCCGACTCCAAGAAGTACGGCAAGGTGCTCGGCGTCCGGGTGCATTTCCCGCTCGAGTCCTTCAATTCTTGGGCCCGTATCCAGCCGCCCTTCTCCATTCCCGCCTTCGAGCCGATGGCTCAGGTCGCCGACGACGGCACGGTGCAGCAGCCGACCGCCGAAGAGCGCGCGAACAAGTTGACCCGCTTTGAGAACGGGCTCGGCGTCGTGAAGAACGTCGGCGTCATCAAGTCCGTCGCGGTCAACGTCCACGGACTCAACTTCCCCCACGCCCTTTCCGCCATCCTCGTCGATCCCGACGGCATCGAGACCCCGATCTTCATGGGCTATCTCAACTTCGACGGTTGGGGCGAGCTCCGCTGGGATAACCCGAACTACGTCACCGAGGTCCGCAACCGCGAGCTTCGGATCTATCCGCTCTATCCGAAGGCGACTCCCTTCGTGAAGTTCGGCGGTTTCAAGATCCAGCGCGACGCGGCCAACGAGGGCGGCGACTTCATCACGTACTTCAAGGACGTGAAGGTCATCTACGACCTCGCGGTGATCGATGCCGATCGCGATATCGATGACGAAGGTCTTTGGAACATCGTGAAGGATCGCGAGAATGCACGTAAGAACGCCGAAATGAATCGTTTCGGCGACGCTCAGGTAAATCGCTACCTGGAGCAGCAGAAGAAGGCCAGCGAGACCTCCTTTACTCCTTCCGGTGAAGCGGCGCAGTAATTCGGCACTCGATTAGCTAGGGGCGCCGTCGTCAATGACGGCGCCTTTTTTTTCGATTCGCAAGCGGATGATATGGTGGAAGAGACATGGTATCCTGACAGGGGATTGCTGCAGAAAGAATTCGAGCGCTACGCGTCTACTCGCGCCCTGGTCGTAAAGGACCTTGAGGCGCGGGTTGAAGAAACGCTCCGAACCCTCAATCCCCGGCCGACCGTCAAGGGCCGATCGAAAAGTTTCCAAAGCTATTTCAAAAAACTGGTCCGGATCATGCAAAAGACGAGCGACAAGACGATGGTCCCCCTCATCACGGACCTCATGGGCGTCAGGGTCGTCTGTCCCTTCATCGAGGATCTCCAGGCCGCGGAGAGCGCTCTTGAGCGCGCTTTTGAAGTGACTGAGGTCGAGCGGAAGGGCTCCAATTACTCGTTCAAGGAATTCGGGTACGAATCGACGCACCTCCTCGTGAAGATCCCCGAGGATATACGGAAACGGAGGGGGAACTGCGGATGCTCGGTCATAGAGATCCAGATCCGCACCATCCTGCAGGATGCCTGGGCAGAGGTCGAACACGAACTCGTCTACAAAGCCGAGTTCACGCCTTTCGACGAACCCATGAAGCGAAAGCTCGCGGCGGTGAACGCGAGCCTGTCCCTCGCGGACATCGTGTTCCAAGAGATCAGGGATTACCAGCGCCAGCTCAACCGGGAACTCGGCAAGCGCAGGGAAACGTTCTTTAGGAAGATAGAGGAATCGACCGACGGCCTGCTCTTCCAGGAAGACGCGAAAGGCGCGGAGTCGCGCGTCAAACCGCTTTTCCGTTTGGAACCCTCAAAGGGCGGCGATTCCATCGACGATATGTTGCTCGACGCGCTTTACGCGCACAATAACGATCAGTTCGATCGGGCCATAGAAATCTATACGCGCATCCTCTCGTTGGACGCGAGCGATTTCGTTAAGTCGATGATCCATAAGCATCGCGGCATGGCAAACTTCGCCGAATCGCGCTACCAAGAAGCGATCACCGATTTTACCAGAACCCTCGAGCTGGATCCTTCTTGCTATAAGGCGGCCTATTACCGCGCTGTTGTGAAATCCGTGCTCAAAGAGTATACGGAAGCCATCGACGATTTTACTCTCGCGCTGAGCATAAACC
>JAEWSV010000220.1 GCA_023398155.1 Spirochaetota bacterium | reverse complement strand
CTCTACGTGAGCGCCTCGGAGGCGTCCATCATCATCGCGGCGATACCCGTACTCACCATGATCGTCGAACGGGCCGCGCTGGCCCTCGCCGCGCGACGGGCCGCCGCGCGACTGGCCGCCGGCGACCGGCCGTACGCGACCGGCGTCCGACCGGCCGTCCCCCGCGTCGCCGCGCGTCGATGGGCGGGCGCGATCCTCTCCATGGTAGGCGTCTGGCTCGTCGCGGGAGGAACCGTGGCCGTATCGGGCAGCGCGACGGGCTACCTTTTCATGTTCGGCGCCGCGGCCAGCTGGGTGGCCTATTGTTTCCTCACGCGCCCGCTCTTCGCCCGCAGGTCGCGCATCTACATCGTCTTCTGGCAATCGTTCTTCGGCCTCATGGGCTTCCTGCCATTCGCCTTACTGGAGGCGCCCCGCTGGGGAAGGCCGAGCCTCGCCGTAACCCTCCACGTCGTCTACCTCGGCGTCTTCTGCTCGGCGCTCGGCTATTGGTTCTATGCGCGGGCGCTGCAGGTCCTCGGCGTCGCGACGGCCACGATCTTCGTCAACCTCATTCCCGTCATCACCGTCGCCGCCGGTTTCGTCTTCCTCGGCGACCGGCTCGCCCCGATCCAATGGGCCGGCGCCGCCTCGGTACTCGCGGGCGTCTATGCCGCTACCTTGGAAGGCGGACGCCGGAAAACGTGAAGAGACTCACCATTCGATATTGAGCAAAAGGCCGAGCGCGACGTCGTTTCCCGCCTCGCCGTCGCCCAAATTGGATAGCTTGAGGGCCGCCCATACGAACGGGGAGAACCGGAGAGGCACGGAGCCGATCGGAAGAATGGAAGCGACCGCTCCGGCCTTGACCGCCGCGGAATGGACGAACGCGGATCCGGCGCCTATTTCGGAGCCGGGTAGCTCTACGCCGTCCTCCGCGTCGTAGGCCGCGCCGCGCCACGCGAGTACGCCGAAAAGGCGGTTGATGTAGAAACACGAGAAATACCTCTGCAGCTCCAGGGTGAAAAGGCGGAGTTCGAGCTCGCCGCCCGCCACCCACCGGCGGTCGCTCCGCGTCTCGTTCGCGTACTCGGTGACCGCGGCGGCCGAGAACGCCGCGCTTCCGTACCGCGCCGTATGCCCGTCCAGATCCTGGCCGCCCTCGTCCCATGCGCCGTAGAGGGTCGCGCGCAGGGGCACGACGTTCTCCGCCGCGGCGCGGAAGATTCCCTCGTACCGCGCTTCATGGGAAGGGAACGCGCGCCGATACCGTCCCGTCGCCATGGCCCCGCGGCCGAAAAGTCGCCAGGGCAGGCGTTCGAAGGTGGAAAGGCCGACCGCGAGGCCCGCGGCGTACTCGCCGTCCAAGTAGTCCCAGCCGTAGGCGCTCTCCGCGCCGGCTTCTTCCGGCGCCACCCAGACGGCCTCCGCGCCCGGCGCGACGGAAAAGCGCAGGCGTTCCCCGCCGAAACCGCGGAGCGGTAGGCCGCGGATCCAGGACAATTGGCCGGATACGCGGGTCGCCCGGTACGGCGCGTCGAACCCTTCTCCGGAATCGAACTCTATCTTATCCGAGGCGTTCACGATTAAGGGTAAAGGGAGGCTCAACGAAGCCCAGCGCAGATCGAAGTAGGCCATCCGCTCCCGAGCGTCGCCTCCGGCGTTCATGAGCACGGTATTCGCGTCCGTCGGCGTTGAAAGATAGAAGACCGCACCGCCGCCCTCCAGCCGGAAGGTTTCCGAATCGACGCGGAGGAGCGGCAAGGGGAGCCAGAGCTTGAACGGATTCAAATAGGGAAGCGCCGAATACGCTTTCTCCACGACGGGCCGGACGGCGGAGGCCGAAGCCGCGCCGCCGGCCGATACCGCCGCTTCGGACGGAACCGCCGAGCCGGTATTAGGCGACGCGCCGGAGGTAGCGCCGACCGAAATTATCGGCGCCGGAACTTCCGCGGCCGCCCATTCGGCTCCCGCGTCCGGCCACGGCGCGAGGCGCAGGGCAGCGCGAACGCCGCTCAGGTTCTCCGGCTTTTCCGGGTAACGCATGAGGGCGTCCCAGGTGGAGAATGCGCCCCGGTAATAGATCGCGCCGTCCGACTCCACCGGAGCGTAGACGCCGCCCGAGAAGTCCCGATCGGTGAACGTCGCGACCGGATCCGCCGCCCAGGTTTCGATGGCCGCGAGCTTGGAGAAACGGTCGTCGTGATCGTAGGAAAAATAGAGCTTGCCGGATGAGGCGCGGAGATCCCGGGCGTAGCGCCATCGGCTCCCGTCGTCCGCCAGGTCGGTCACGAAGAGCGCTGCGGCGCCGGTCGTGAAATCATAGACGCCGATCCTGCGGATTCCGCGCTCCGCGACGATGAACGCGACGCGGTCGTCGTCCAGGGGGGCCGGAGAGGAGAACATGCGCTCCTCGTTTCCCGCCAAGAGGACGCGTTCGTTGCCGGCGGCGTCCCGATAGACGAGGCGGTTATCGTGGAGATCGGAGGCCAGCGCGACCACGCCGTCGCGGAAATAGCGCGGCTTGTACAATCCGGTCCAGGACCTCCCCGTCTTGCGGCCCGACGCGGTTTCGTACTCCTCGGCGAAGGCCGTACCGAGTTCGCCAGCGTACCGGTAGCCGGCGACGATGAGGCGGCTGCCGTCGGGCGAGACGTCCAGGTCGTAGGCGGTCGCGTCGGTGCCGATCACGCGCCGCGCCGCGGCGGCCGGATCGAAGGCGCTCACCGCGAGCGCGACCCGATCCAGGACGAAAACGCGACCGCCGCCCGCGGCCATCGCTTCGATGATCGATTCTCCCTCCGTCAAGCGACCGGGGTTATCCTCCAGACCGGTCACCGCGAGGGAGGCGGCGAAATCCGCCCAAGCGGTCAGGAAATCGATGCCGTAGACCCCGCGGAAGGCATCCGAAAAAAAGCGTCGATTGAAAACGAGCGTCATGGGAACCCGCGTCCCGAGCGCTCTCCAGAACTCGGCGTACTTCTCCATTCCGAATCGCCGTTGGATATAGGCGGAAAACAGGCCACCGTATTCGTAGTACGCGCTGCCGAGGGGAGGCTTGTCGTACACGCCGGCCGCTTGGAAGGGGGACAAGAAGGTCCCTTCATGGATGGCCTGCCTGATCCGCTGCCTCACGCGGGGATCGTTGGCGCGGCCGAAGCCTTCCAGGCTTTCGAAACTCACGGTGACGCCTTCCACCATGAAGAGCGGGGCGTTGAGCGTGGCGGGCAGGACCCAGCCGCCGAAGATCCCGTGGAGGAATTCGAAGAAGGGACCGCGGCTGGTCATGGAAATCGCGTGGGTCAATTCGTGGACGAACAGCCCTTCAAGGGAATGGCGATAGGTCGTCCATTCCACGTCGAGCGGCGTATCGTAGAGCACGATGTGCGGATACGGCAGGGGATTCATGTAGCCGTTGAAGACGTCCGTGTGGGGCGTGATCGTGATCGGAATCCAGCCCGGTACCTCCGAACCCAAGAGAAGCGCGAGGCGCTCATACGTGGCGTCGGCGAAGGATGCCAGCGTCTCGGCGCTCCGGCGCGATTCTTCGGGGAAGATGATACGGAAATGGTCGGTTTCGAGTACGCGGAGCGCGGTGAAGGGTTTGAAATTCTGGGCGAAGGCCGCTCCCGCGACCATGCAGCCAATCGCGAGGATCGCGAGCAGTTTTTTATTCGGCATACCTGCGACTATACCACGAGGCGTATGCTCCGCCGTAACCCCGCGCCCCGAAGCGGTCTATGCCCGACGAGAAACCTCGGGCCGCGTTGACAGGCCCACGAGAAACCGGATACGCTTTTCAGCGGATCGCTGAACCGGTTTAGCGAGTGGAGGCAGCCGATGACCATCGATAAGCACGCATTCAAGGAACACATCCGTCTACGGCTAAAACGGCGCTACGGGAAAGAGATATCCGAAGCCACGCCGCACGATATCTACGACGCGGTCTCGGCCGCCGCCATGGAGTATGTGCTGGATAACTGGATGGCGACCCGCAAGGCCTTCGACGCCGCCCCGGGCAAGCAGATGTTCTACCTTTCCGCCGAATTCCTCATGGGACGCGCGCTCGGGAACAACCTGATCAACTTGGGCTGCCAGAAAGAGGTCAAGGAAGTCCTGGAAGAGATCGGATTCGACTACAACCTCATCGAGGACGAGGAGCCGGACGCGGGCCTCGGGAACGGGGGCCTCGGACGGCTCGCCGCCTGTTTCCTGGACAGCCTGGCCACCCAGGACCTGCCGGGCCACGGCTACGGCATCCGCTACCGCTACGGCATGTTCGAACAAAAAATCGAGCAGGGGCGACAGCTGGAAGTGCCCGACAACTGGCTCGAGCACCGGGACCCCTGGACCATCAAGCGGAGCGATCTGGCGGTGATCGTCAAATTCGGCGGAAGGGTCGTGACTTCCATGGGAGCGGACGGACGCGAACGGTACGATTCGGCCGACGCGGAGACCGTCCGCGCCATGCCCTACGACATGCCGATCATCGGCTTCGGCACCAAGACCGTCAACACGCTCCGCCTGTGGGAAGCGCACAGCACCAACGGCTTCGACCTCCAACTCTTCAACGACATGCACTACCACCGCGCGGTGGAGAAGGTGAACCAAGCCGAGGACCTGACGCGGGTGCTCTATCCGAACGACTCGGGCCCCTCGGGCAAGGCGCTCCGCCTCAAGCAGCAATACTTCTTCGTCTCCGCGAGCCTCCAAGACATCCTCCGCAACTTCAAGCGCCGTCATGGAACCGACTTCGATAAGCTGAGCGAGTTCGCGGTGGTGCAGCTCAACGACACGCACCCCGTGGTCGCTATCCCCGAACTCATGCGGCTCCTCATGGACGAGGAAGGCCTTGGCTGGGAGGCCGCCTGGGCCATAGTCACGAAGGTCTTCGCCTATACGAACCATACGATCATGGCCGAAGCCCTGGAAAAATGGCCCATCGACCTGTTCGCCGCGACCCTGCCCCGCGTCTACAACATCGTGGAGGAGATCGATCGGCGGCACCAGGAACTTCTGCGCGCCGCGTACCCGGAGGACTGGGAAAAGCGCCGGCGCATGTCGGTGGTCGTGGACGGCATGGTCCACATGGCGCGCCTCGCCATCATCGGCTCCTTCTCGGTCAACGGCGTCGCCGCCCTCCATACGGAAATCCTCAAGAAGCGGGAGCTCCGCGACTGGCACGAGTGGCGGCCAGCCATCTTCAACAACAAGACGAACGGCGTCACACAGCGACGCTGGCTCCTTTCCGCGAATCCGCGCCTCGCGGCTCTTCTCACGGAAGCCGTCGGCCACGGCTGGGAGACC
This sequence comes from Spirochaetota bacterium, assembly GCA_023398155.1. GTDB lineage: Bacteria > Spirochaetota > Spirochaetia > Treponematales > Breznakiellaceae > JAEXTK01. The sequence goes on along the minus strand of JAEWSV010000220.1, from coordinate 9,708 downwards.
GACCTGTCCCGCCTATCGGCGCTGGAACCCTTCGCCGACGACGCCTCCTTCCGCGAGCGTTTCGCCGCGGCCAAGCGGGAGAACAAGGTCGAGCTCGCCGCCTTCCTCAAGAATAAGCAGGGCGCGTCCATCGATCCGTCTTCGCTCTACGACGTCCAGGTGAAGCGCCTCCACGAGTACAAACGGCAGCTCCTCAACATCCTCCACGTCATGTACCTGCACAACCGGCTGGCCGACGACCCGACCTTCGACCTTACGCCGCGCACCTTCATCTTCGGCGCCAAAGCCGCTTCCGGCTACCGCCGCGCCAAATCCATCATCGCCCTCATCAACGCCGCGGCCGCGCGAGCCGAGGCGGACGCGCGCGTGCGGGACCGCCTGAAGGTCGTCTTCGCCGAGAATTACCGAGTCACCTTGGCCGAAAGCATCATCCCCGCCGCTGACGTTTCCGAGCAGATTTCCACCGCGGGAAAAGAGGCGAGCGGCACGGGCAACATGAAGTTCATGATGAACGGAGCGCTCACGGTCGGCACCATGGACGGCGCGAACGTGGAGATCGTGCAGGCCGTCGGCAGGAAGAACGCCTTCATCTTCGGCCTCGGCGCCGAGGAGATCGCGGCCATGGAGGCCACCCATTCCTACGACCCGCGCATCTACCTGGGCCGCACTCCGGCCCTGGCCCGCGTCGTGCATCAACTCGTGGACGGCACCTTCGCGGGTCCGGACCAGGGAGCCTTCAGGGAACTCTACGACTCCCTCCTCAACGGCGTCGACGGCAATCGACCCGATCCGTACTACGTGCTCGCCGACTTCGACGCGTACGTGAAGGCCCACGAGCACGTGGAGGAGACCTACCGCGACGCCGAAGCGTGGACGCGCATGGCCATACTCAACGTAGCCAGGTCCGGCGTCTTCTCCAGCGACCGAACCATCGCCGAATACGCGAAGGATATCTGGAATATCGCGAGCGTCAGGGTAAGCTAGAGAGATACCGCCGCGTCGGCCCTTGACGCGGCGGTTTTTATGCGCTAATAGTTAACTAACTGGTTAATCATGAAGCGAACGGAAGACGATCAGACATCCAAACGCCGCATACTTGACTCCGCCGCGAAGGTCTTCGCGGAACGGGGCTACGACGGCGCCCGCGTCGATGAGATCGCGAAGCGGGCCTCGGTCAACAAGGCCTTGATCTATTATTACTTTCCGCGCGGCAAGGAAGAACTCCTCGAGGTGCTCTTCCAGGAAACCCTGGAAGCGGCGATACACCTCTTTTCCGATGAGGAGATGGGTTCGTTCACCTTCGGCGACGAAGGGCTGGTCAAGGGCCTCATCAACCGCTACCTGGATGTCCTTGAGGAAAGGCAGGATATCCTCCGCGTCATGCTCATGGAGTCCCTTAAGCGCTCCCCCGTCAACGACCTCATCTTCAAGATGATCCGGGACATAACCGCCAAGATCTTCGCAGCGGTAGAGACCGCCGACGGGGCCGCGATCAAGGATAAGGAATTCTCGATGGTCCTGGAGTTCTTCACCGGCATCATGCCCACCCTGACCTACGTGGTCTACCACGAAGCCTGGATGGAGCGTTTCGGCTGGACCGAGGCGGAACTCCGCGAGCGCTTCATCACTGCCTTCATCGGCACCCACATGCGGTATTCGGCGGACTCCTACGTGGATCCCCTGCCCATGGACGCCGTCATCAAGAGCGTCCTCGACAAATAGAAGGAGGGAGTATGGAAATGAACGATTCGATGCCTGTCGGTGACAGCAGAAATATTCACCAACCGTTTAGTTATATCGATATTACTTCGTTTGATATGACTAACTAACCGGATAGATAAGGAGCACATATGAACCTTCGAACCGTACTGGAAGCCACGGGACGCGCAATAGCGCGTCGATCGGTTCCTGTCCTGGCCGCGTCGGTCTTCGTGACCGCGCTCGGCCTGTGGGGAGCCTCCCGCCTCGGCGTGGAGACCGATATCGCGAAGATGCTGCCGGAGGACAATCCGACCGCCCGCAGCTATACGGAAATCTCCGATGCCTTCAGCACCACCTCGGTCCTCGCGGTGGTCGTGGAAGGGACGAATCGCGAGGAAACCATCCTGGCGGCGGAGTCATTCGCCCGGAATCTCAAGACGGACGAGCGCACCGCCGCCCTCGTGAAATCCGTGCGCATGAAGCTGGACCGCGAATTCGTGGACCGCTGGGGTTTCATGCTGCAGGACGCTGACGAACTCGCGGACAGCGAACGCATCCTCCGTTCCGCCCGCCTGGTGCCGCTGCTCACGGCGGTCAATGACCTCATGGAAGAACAACTCGCCGACGGCGACGATGAGGAAGTCGAAGGGGCCGAAGGCGAGGACGACGCCACCGCCCTGATGACCAGCTTTGCCCTCTTCGCCCGGGATCTCCGGAAGACGATCGCGGGACCGGCCGACGCGGCCGCTACGCGGCAGGCCGCTGAAGCGCTGGCGGACGATTTCCTCGTCGGCGACCGCTACTTCTTCGACCCCGAGGGCCGGACTCTCCTCATGGTCGCCTCCCCCACCTTCGACATCGGAGACCGGGCAAAGCTCGTCTCCCTCATGAAGGGCGCCCGCGCTATCTCGCGCGAAGTCGCCAGAGAGATCGATGGCGCGAAGTTCTCCTTCGCCGGGGACGTGGCCGGCGAAGCCGACGAGGAGGAGGCGATCAGCGCCGATATCTTCTACCCCTCGCTCATCTCCATCGCCATCATCCTGGTTCTCTTCTTCTTCTCCTTCCATCAGCTCAGGGCGATCATTTTCGCGATGATCGCCCTGGTGGCCGGCATCGTCGTGGACCTCGGCTTCGCGGCAGCGACGGTGAAGGATCTCAACATGATCACGAGCTCCTTCGGCGCCCTGCTGGTGGGACTCGGCATAGACTACGGCATCCACATCGCCATCCGCTACGACGATATAGCCCGGTCGGGCAAGTCGCCCGAGGATTCCATGGCGGAGACTTTCGGCGCCATCGTGCTGCCGGTCGCCATCGGCGCCTTCACCACCGCGATCGCGTTCTACGCGCTTTGTTTCTCGCGGACCAGCGCCTTCCGCCAGTTCGGCCTCATCGCCGGTACCGGCATCCTTACGACGCTGGTCGCGTCCACGACCATACTTCCGGCGCTCCTGGTCTCCTTCCCCGGAAAGCGCGGCCTCGCCGCGGGGCTCGGGAGCCGGACCCGCCGCCGCGGCGAGCGTCCGGTCTTCACGTACATCGCGGTCGCCCGCGCCGCGGCCTTCTCGTCCAAGAGGCGAGGCGCCGTCCTCGCGGCCGCCGTCATCGCGACGGTCGCCGCGGCCGTCTTCATCCCGCGGAACAGCTTCGAATACGACATGCGCCGCATCGGTCCGCAGGGGACCGAGTCGCAGGCCACCGAAGACCTGATCGGCGAGCGTTTCGGCATATCGACCTACCAAGCCCTGGCCACCGCGCCGGACCTGGAAAGCGCCCGCACCCTCGCCGAGCGCATGAAGGACGCGCCCCTGATCCGCCGCGTTGAATCCCTTGCCGACTATGTTCCTTCTCGGGCCGAACAGGATACGCGCCTCGCGGCGATCCGAGAGATCGAGGCGCACGGTGACCGTATCGGCAACTTCCGATGGGACGCCGCCGCAGTCGCGATCCTCGTAGAGGAAACGGGGCGGCTTGAGATGAACATCATCGAACTCGGCGACCTCGCCGCTGCCTCCCTCGGAGAGGATTCCATGCCGGTGCGCGCGAGGACCGCGACGATCCGCGAGATCTTCGGCGCCGACCGGGGGAGAAGCGGCGAAGAAGTCTATGCGCGCCTCGCCGAGACCTTGGAGGCGGGAGACGCCGACGAGACGGCGGTCCGGCTCCGCGAGATTGACGCCGCGTTCGCCGCCGAACTCGATCGTCGCGTGACCGGCTTGGCCGCGGCCGACCGGTACCTGACGGAAGCGGATCTGCCCCCGGACATCCGCGACGATTTCCGTTCTCCTGCCGGAGACCGGTACCTCGTCGTCGCCCAGCCTTCGCGCGGACTCTCCGGGGACGAAGCCATCCAGCGCTTCGCCGACGGACTAGCCGAGGTCGATCCGAGCGCGACGGGCGCGCTCCTACTCGGCGTCCACCTGTCGCGGGAGATGCTCAGGGAAACGAAGGTCTTCGGCGTGGTGGTCGCCCTCCTCATCCTCGTCCTCGTCGCGGTGAGCTTCAAGTCCTTCAGCGCCCTCCTCATCGTCTCCATTCCCTTCTTCATGAGCCTCGCCTGGACCTTCGGGCTCTACCCAGCCTTCGGCCGCTTCAACATCGTCAACGCCCTCGCGTTGCCGCTCATCCTCGGCGTCGGCATCGATTACGCGGTCCACTTCTATACCGCGCTCAAAGACGCGGAGAAGAGCGAAGACGGAAAGCTGGATGTTGCGGCCGCCCTGGCCAAGACCGGAAAAGCCGTCGCCCTGAGCGCGACTACGACCATCATCGGTTTCGGATCGCTCGCGTTCGCGGGGCGTTTCCGCGGCATCGCGGACCTCGGCCTCACGCTCCTCATCGGCATCACCTTCTGCCTCGTCGCGGCGGTGTTGGTGTTGCCGGCCATCGAATCCTTCTCCAGAAAAAACGGTCGCGCAAAGTCGGCCGAAAAAACCAACGAATCCATTGAGGAGGCAATCTGATGAAAACGACGACCTCGAATTCCAGGCCCAAGAGCACCTACCGCTTCCGCGTCCCCGCCGCGCGAGCACTCGCCGTTCTATTGTCCGTGTTCGCGGCCCAGGCCGCGCCCGCGGACGAAGCGGGACAGGCCATCGTCCGCCGCGTCGACGAACTCGAAAAATCGAAGACCTCAAAATCGACTATGGAGATGACTATCCGCCCCGCGGACGGCGGCGCGCCGCGGACCTTCTCAGTCCTCGCCTACGAGCGTGGCGGAGCGGATGAGGCTTCCCTCATCGAATTCGTGGAACCGCGGTCGGTCCGCGGCCTGCGCATTCTCACCAAGGGCAGCGATAGCTGGGTCTTCTTCCCTTCCACCGGGCGCGTCCGCAAGATCGCGGGCTCCTCGCGGTCGGGCTCGGTCCAAGGGGTCGGCGGCGACTTCTCCTATGACGACCTGGGCGGCGGCGCCTGGGCGGAGGACTACGACTTCATGGTCCTTTCCGAAAACGACGCCGTCTGGGAACTGGAGGGCCAACGAAAGGCGGAGGACGCTGCCTACGATTCGGTCAAGCTCAGCGTCGACAAGAAGCTGGAACTGCCGCTCCTCGCCTCGTTCGCCAAGGCGAAAGAGGGAGGCTACTACAAGGAGCTTACCTTTACCGCCCACCGCGATTTCGGCGGCAGGACGCGCGCCGCCGAGATGCTCATGAATAACAAGCAGCAGGGATCCAGTACCCTGGTGACCCTCAAAGAGGCCGTCTACGACCTCCGGCTTGAGGACAAGCTCTTCGATCCTTCCCGGTTCGACAAGTGAGGCAGGATATGGAACGCTACAGCAAGACGTTTAGACTCGTCGGGCCCGGGCCCTTGGCCGGCGCACTTCTGACGACCGCGCTCCTTGCGATCGCGGCGATGTCCGCCAAGGCCGAGGAGCCCGTTCCGGCGACTTGGCTCGGCTCCGCCAAGATCGTCGCATCCGTCCCCTTCGCCGCGCCGGACGAAGCGGGATTGGAAGCCGAAACCCGGCTCATCTTCGATTCGAAACCGGAGAACGGCGTGGGCTTCCGCGCCGAGGGGGGAATACGCTGGACCTACGGCAGTTCATCCGAAGAGGCGGTCGCCTTCGCCGCCCGCCTCGCCGCAGCCCCCGTCCCGGAGGACCTCCCGCCCGGTGAGGACCTGCACCGCGTGCTCTTCCTGGACCAGGCCTACGCGGAGGCGGCTCTGGGACGGGCGGATCTTTCGTTCGGCATCGTGCCGTTGGCGTGGGGTACGGGCTACGTCTTCAACCCGACGTCCCGGACGGCACCGCCCGTCTTCCCCGAGGATGCCACCGATACGGCCCCCGGAGCCCTCGGGACCACGGTCCGGCTCGTCCTGCCCGCGGGTCTGTCCGCGGAAGTCTACGCGATCGCCGAGCCGCGGCTCCGCACGACCGTACCCGCCATCGACGAAATTGCGGGCGATGCCTTCCCCTTCGGCGCGAGGTTGCAATTCAGGTCCGATTCGCTTGACGCCTCGGCTTCGTTCCTACGCGAACTCATGACGGCCGACTCCGATCCTACGTACTGGTTCGGCGCCGATGCCGCAGGCTTCCTCGGGCCCGTTTCCTGGTACGCTGAGGCGGCGCTCCGGCTGCCCGGTGACGGGGCTTCGGCATCCGCTGACTGGCGGATGCCAGACGAGATGGAGGCCTGCGCGGGCTTGTCCATGATGATCAGCGGCCTGGAGGCGACGTTTCGAACTGAGGCAGCTTGGTTCGGCACCGGGGAGGACGAGGTCGGCGACTACGACACTCTCGCTCTCCTGGCGGGGAAGCGAGCGCTCCTGGCGCGCCGATACCTCTTCGCGCAGTTGGAGAAGGAGGATCCGGGCGCGGCCAAGTGGACGGTCTCCGGCGGAGTCCTCGCGAACCTGGACGACTATTCCTCGGCTCTCATCGGCGAGGCTAAATTCAGCCCTCTGCTTTCCGTGGAACTCTCGGCCTTCGGCTACGTCTTCATCGCCGACGGTGACGGGGAGCTCGGCGGAGAACGGAGACCCGGCGGCTTCGAATTCACTCCGTATCGGAGCGCAGCCGGCGTCTCCGCCAAGGTCAGCTTCTAGCGAAATTCCATCCCGCGACGAAAGCGGCCTCGGGGTAGGCGGCGAGGGTCGCATCCGCGGCCTTCCGCCGCTCCACCTTGAGGCCGAGCTCGCCCGCGGCCAATTCCAAGTGGGCCGCCGCTATGCCCGAGTCGAGAGTCTGGATGGCGTAGCCTGAGAGCGCGTTGTAGCGATCTTCCCGCTGGAGGAAGAGGTCTACTTTGAGCGTCTCCCCCGCCGCCAGTTTTCCCGTCCCGGAGACCGCGACCCGGAAGGGCTGCTTGTTGGAGGCTGAGGGGGCGCGCCGGACGGCCGCGAGAAGCCGGAGCGCTTCGCTTTCGATCTCCTCATCCGAACATCGCTCGCAGGGCGCTTCCACGGGGCCATGGATTGAGGCGTCGTGGAAAAGGACAGGGGAGGGTAAGCGGGCGGCGCTCTTGGCGGCGCCGCGGATAAGGGATTCGATGAAGGACCGCTTGTCGGCAGGTCTGCCGAGCGCGATGACCGCCCGGACGGTCTCCCCATCCAGGGCCGCCGCCGCGGCGGCGAATTCGTCCTTGCGGAGGGTTCCGCCGAGCCAACAGGTCCCGTATCCGAGACGCGTGAGTTCGAGGACTATGGCTTCCCCGACGAAGCCCACGTCGAAGAGCGACCGGTCTTCTCCCTCCTCCGCGGTGGCGGCAACGGGTACGATGAAGGCGGCAGCTCCGCGGATCACGCCGTAGGTACCCACTTTTATGCCGCCCTCCGCGGGGCGCGGATCCACCACCACGAACCGGACGGCGGTGCCGCCCGGAGCCGAGGGGGCACGGGCTATGACGCCCTCGATCTCTCCACGCGCGGCCGCGTCCAGGCCCGATCCGTCAAACGTCCGCACCGACGTGCGGGTATCGATAGCTTGCAGCAAAGTCATCTCGTAGCCTCCTCGTCCTATCGAACGCGAACCGACAACGATTCCGCGATCGTCAACGCGCTCGTGAGCCCTTCGCGTCCGGTGCTGATCGTGCCATCTGAACCCAAGGGATTGCCCGTACCGACGAAGGCCAACGGGATCGCTTCTTTGCCGGCCGCCGCGACACCCAAATCTACAATCGCGGTATAGACGACCGAGGGCTGGCCGTTGACGCCATTCGCCCGCGGGTCGCCCAGGGGAAGATTCTCGGAATACACTTCATTGTAGTCGAATGAATTGTTGAGCTCAATGAAAATGCGGTACCGTCCGCCCTGAAGCCCCGCGGGCAGCGCAAGGTCATAGCGAATCGCGGTGCCGACCGCTTTCGGCTTGGGAGTCGCGCAGGTCACGGCGTCGGGAAGAGGCTCCCCTTTAGTGGGCATGAAGAGGCCGTCGGCGTACCGGACTCCGCGGGCGTGGGACCAAACCGGAAGCGCGTCCGGCCGTCGCACGTTGCCCCACGAAGACTTTCCCGCCTTCTTCGTTACGAGCAACTCGCCGGCATAGGTTCCGTCTTCCCGCTCCACCCATACGGCGAATTGGGGCAGCAACGTCACCTTCGCGATACCGAATTTCTTCACATGGCTCCAATCGCTCCCCGTCTTCACGGTGAGTTCGATGCGGCCTGTCGGCGCCGCGCCGAGCGCGCTCGCTGCGGCCGCGGCAAGGACGAGGGTCAAGATCGATCGCCGCGCCAGCGGCAAGCCGTTTTTACTGAACATGATTTCTCCTTGACTCAGGGCATCAACGTCGCGAGGGCTCGATCGAGCTCTACGGCGATATCGACGCCTCGGAATTCCTTATCCTGTGCGAAAAGGGCGAGGGTCGCGAGTCCGTGTACCAGCCCCCAGAGCGCGAAAGCGACGGATCTGACGCGCTCCGGACTCGCTGCGGAGGCGCCCAAATAGTCGGCCACTGCCGAGCGCAAAATTGAAAAAGCGGGGCTCATCTCCGCCGCCTCGCAGGGCGCGGGGGCCGCTTCCGTTTCGCTGTCGGCGCAGGCGGCGAATGACCGGCGTACGATTGGAGGCTCGCGGAAATACATGACGCTGAAGAGCCGGGCCCGCTCCTGGGCGAAGTCCAGGTATGCGTGTCCGAGCCGACGGAGCCGCATCGCGGGGACGCGGGCGGCAGTCTCGGCATAGTCCGCCTTCGCCGCTCGGGCCAAGTAGTCCGCGAGCTCTCCGAATCCTCGCTCCCTGACGGCGTCCAAAATGGCTTCCTTGTCGCGGAAGTAGAGGTAGATGGTCCTGATGCTATATTCGATCCTGCGCGCTATCTCGCGTATAGAAACGGCTTCCACCCCTCCATCCTGGACGAGGGAGTAGGCCACGTCGACGATAGCCGATCGCATGTCCGCCCGTTCACGCTCGCGGCGCTCCTTTGAGCGTCCACCCTTATTATCCATGACTATAAAGTAAACGTTGTTTACTTTATAGTCAACGATTACTTAGTAAACTTAGTTTATTTTGTTCACGCATCTACTATTTTTATACGGGAGTACCTTGATGATGGACGATCCGCCACGCACCGGCCCGACGGACCCAAAGCGAGGAGCGATGGGAAAACCGCGGAGGCTCGTCGGACGCAGTGATGACAAACCGGTAGGCGACGAGGACGGCGGGCCCACGGCGCCAGAGGATGCGGAAATCCTCAATAGACCCGACCGAGGCTGAGGCTGCGGGTGTTCTGGGGCCCCCACTCGTCGTGAGCTGCACGATCGCAGCCTCGCGAGAGTACCTGCAGCCCGAGGCCCCGATCTCGGTGAACGCGTCGTCGAGTATCTCCTCGAGGCGTGGGCGCGACGAACGTACCTCGGGATCGAGAAGTTCCTCTTCGAGGTCCAACAGTCGGTCACGAAGACGGCCGCGCGCACGGTCCGAAAAATGAGTGATCTTCACGATGCCCGACAGGCAACGCCCCGCGACTCCTGATAAACAACCCCTCATGCGACCGCTATTCCACGCTCTCGCCGGGGCGATAGAAGCCTTCACCGGCGGTCATGTGGAGCCTGAACTTCCAGG
>JAEWSV010000193.1 GCA_023398155.1 Spirochaetota bacterium | reverse complement strand
AAGGCGACGGCCGCGGTCCGGTACGGCGTCGTCGGCATCGACGCGCTCGTCACCATAGCGGTCGTCGCTTCCCTCGCCATCGGCGAGTATTGGGAAGCCGCGGCGGTGACTTTCTTGTTCAGCCTGGGCGATTACTTGGAGGCCCGGACGCTCGAGAAGACGCGGTCTTCTATAAAGGCCCTCTTGGACCTGGCGCCCGCCGTGGCGCGGGTCCTGAGAAACGGAACGGAACGGGAGGTGGCGGCGGCGGACGTCGCCGTCGGCGATCTCGTCGTGGTAAGGAGCGGGGAAAAGATAAGCGTGGACGGCGAGGTCACGGGCGGATCCGCCTGGGTGAACCAGTCCGCGATCACCGGGGAGTCCGCGAGCGTCGCGCGGGAAGCGGGCGGCAGCGTCTTCTCCGGTAGCCTCGTGGAATCGGGGTACCTCCTCGTGGCGGCCCGGAAGGTGGGAGAGGATACCGCCTTTTCCCGGATCCTCCGCCTCGTGGAAGATGCCCAGGACCGGAAGGCCGTGACCCAGAAATTCTTGGAACGCTTCTCCCGCTTTTACACGCCCGCGGTGATCGTCCTTTCCCTGATCCTCTACGCCGCGACGCGCGACGCGCGGCTCGCCCTGACCCTCCTCGTCATCGCCTGCCCCGGAGCCCTGGTCATCTCCGCCCCGGTCTCCATCGTGGCCGGCATCGGCAACGGGGCCCGGCGCGGCGTCCTCGTGAAGGGCGGAGACATTATGGAAAAGCTCGGGACGGCGCGGGCGGTCGCCTTCGACAAGACGGGCACCCTGACCGTCGGACGCCCCGCGGTAGCGGCCGTCGCGGCCTACGGCATCGACGAGGATGACCTCATCGCCCTAGCCGCGACCGGAGAATCGTATTCCGAGCATCCGCTCGGCCGCGCCATCGCTGCCGCCGCGAGCGAACGCGGGCGGCTTTCGCCCGAACGGCCGGAGGAATCCAGAATCATCGCGGGGCAGGGGATCGAGTTCGTCCTGAAGGGAAACCGGTACCTCATCGGCAAGCGCGATCTGCTGGCTTCATCGGGCATTGCCTTCGCCGAGCGGGAAGCGTATATCGCCGCGGAAGAAGCGAAAGCGCGCACCGTCGTCCTCGTCGCGGTTATCGGAGAGGCGGCCGGAGCTCCGTCCGCCGCAGTTCCGTCCGTCGGCGAAAACGCGGGCGGTCGCCTCCTCGGCGCTATCTCCATCGCGGACGTGATCCGGAGCGAGGCTGCGGCTCTCGTTGCGAGCCTTCGTAAGCGGGGCGTGCGGAAGATCGTCATGCTGACCGGCGATAACGAACGGGCCGCGGCCGCCATCGCTGCCGAACTCGGCCTGGACGCCTGGCACGCGAACCTGCTCCCCGAGGATAAAGTTGACCGGCTCAAGCGGCTGCAGGCGGAGTACGGCAGGACGGCGATGGTCGGCGACGGCGTAAACGACGCGCCGGCGCTCGCCGCGGCCGATCTCGGCATAGCGATCGGGGGCGCGGGGCGCGACGTCGCCATGGAGACCGCGGACGTGGTCCTCCTGTCGGAGGATATCGGCGCTCTCGCCTACGCGGTGAGCCTCGGCCGAGCCACCGTGCGCAACATGAAGCAGAACATCGCCTTCGCCCTCCTCGTGGTGTCCCTCTTGCTCGCCGGCGTGCTCGTGAAGTCGGTCGGCCTTTCCTTCGGGATGCTCGTCCATGAAGTGTCCGTGCTCCTCGTGATCGTCAACGCCGCGCGTCTCTTGGGCTACGGCGGACGGACGCGGGGCGGAAGGGCGGATCGCGCGGGGCGGCAGTCTGCGGGGCAAGACCGCGCGGCAGCCTGAATCGGGATATACTTATGGGAATGGAACAACAACCGCCGACCGAGGGCCATTGCGTGGAGATCGTACCGATCTTCGCCACCCTGTCGAGGCAGGAATTGGACGAGGTCGCCTCGATCACGTACGACCGGACCTACGCGAAAGGCGCGGCCGTCTACCGAGCCGGCGACCGGAGGGGCGTGCTCTACATCGTGCACACCGGCCGGGTGCGGGTCTATCGCCTGAGCCCCGACGGCCAGGAACAGGTCATCCGCATGGTCGGTCCCGGACAGTTCATCGGGGAACTCTCCCTATTCAGCTCCCTTGCGACCACGGATTACGCGGACGCAGCGGAAGCCTCGGCCCTCTGCATGATCGACGGGGCGCGCCTCAAGTCCCTGATGGGCGAATATCCTTCCATAGCCCTCAAGGTCATGGAGGAGTTGAGCCGCCGCCTGGAGGATGCCGAGAGCCTCATCGAAGGCATCAACCTCCGCACCGTCGAGCAACGCCTGGCGGGCTACCTCCTTGCCGAAGCCGGCGCCGCTTCCTCGTTCGACCTTTCTTTATCCAAGGGCGACCTCGCCTCCCGCCTCGGCATGAAGGCCGAGACCCTGAGCCGAACGCTGGCGTCTTTCCAGGATCGGAACCTCGTCCGCCTGAGCGGCCAGAGGGGGGTCGCCATCCTGGACGGAAGCGCCCTGGAGGATATTGCCGAGGGGGAGTGAAACCGCTTTGCGCTTTCCCCGTATCGGTCGTATCTACACCGCGGGCGGCCCTTCAGGCGAATGGAAAGGATTTCGCGCGCGAATAGGAGTAGGAGGATCCGATGGTTGAACAAAAAGCCAAGCCGACGGACGGCAGATCGATCACGATGCCGAAGTCGGCTGATATGGCCTCCATCTTTCCGCCGCGCGGCTTCGTTCTCGCCCGGGCGATCCGCCTCGGAGAGCTGGTCGCAGAAGCGTATCGCCAGTACGACTGCTTCAGGGAAGGCGCGGATTGGAATGCGCCAGCCGGATACGAGCTGGTCCGCCGCCTCTCCTATTCCTGGAGGCCGCTCGGATCGATCGACAAGAACGGGAAGCTGGACGACTACCTTCGCCGCCTCGGTACGTTCGGTAAGGCGAAATCGGCGGAGATTCCCATCGGCTTCGTGGCGCGGCGGCGGAACGAGGCATTCCTCGTTTTCCGCGGGACGCAAACCGCGTCGGAGTGGGTCAATAATTTCAACGCGAAATTCGTCGATTTCTTCCTGGACGGCGCCGGTTCGGTCCATGAAGGTTTCCAGAATGCATATCTCCAATTCCGATCCCAGATCGCCGTGGCCCTGGAGGGTTTGGACGCGGCCCGAATCCACGTGGCTGGGCATAGCCTCGGCGCCGCCTTCGCGACCTTTGCCGCGTACGACCTGGAACGCGTCCTCCATCGGAAAGTCGCATCCCTGCACACCTTCGGCTCGCCGAGGATCGGCGACGACGCCTTCGTCCGCGGCTTCAACGCTTCGTTCGGCCGCAAGACGTTCAGGATCGCGAACACCGCCGACCTCGTCACCGAGATTCCCTTCCCGGTGCCTTTCGCCGGCGTCTTCGGCGGCTATTTTTCCCATGCGGACGCGCCGGTCGTGCTGACCGTCCAGAAGAACGACATCGAGCAGAACCATTCCATCGCGACGTACGTCGCGGCGCTTCGGGCTGGGGATCGGAGGCGCGGTTGGATCGCGAAGTTGTTCGGCGGTTTTACGCCTCGAACCTGACGATGCCTCGAGCGACGGCCTCCCTGACTGCCTCGCCCCGCCGCGACACGCCGAATTTGCCGTAGATGCTTTCCAGGTGGAAGCGGACGGTCCGCTGTCCGATGCGGAGGGCGGAGGCTATCTCCTCGTTGGACCAGCCGTCCGCAAGGTATTCCAGGATCTCGGTTTCGCGGGGGCTCAAGACGGGGCCGCCTTCGGGTCCGGCTCGGGGCCCCGCCCGGCCGTCCAC
>JAEWSV010000172.1 GCA_023398155.1 Spirochaetota bacterium | reverse complement strand
GCCCGGAAGGCTCTGGCTGATCTGGGCCGATAGGTTCATGGAATCCTCGTCTGCGGGCCGGAAGTTCGGGGGCGCGAAACCGGCGAAGCGGTAATCCGCCGCCGCGCCCAAGAGCGGGAGAGACCGATCGCGCGGCTGAGAAAAGCGCCAGTACGAACGGACCGCGTAGGAAGGCGTCTCGAGTCCAACGGCGGAAGAATACGCGGAGGATACGGCGCCCTCAAGGCCGAAGGTCCCGAATCGAGTCGCCGTCAGGGCGGTGCCCCCCGCCAGGACCGAGTTCGCGTCCGCTTCCAGGTTCGCCCCGACCTGGGCGCTCGGGCGGATGCCCAAGGCCAACCGGGCGGCGCCGTACGGATGAGGAGTATCGAGGGATACCGATCCGACGGAGACGGCGTAATCCGTTCTTCCGGGCGCGAGCAGCGTCGCGTCGAAGGGAACGCCGATCCGTACCGTTCGCGATTCCGCGCCCTGCTCATTGATGACCACGCTGACGTCGTTGAGGCCGGTGGCGAGGGGGAGGTCCGAGAATCGATAGTTGCCCGACTCTAGCCGCAGTCGTCTCGTCGGCGTTCCGTTTACGTAGACGATCACCTCCGCCGGCCTGCGGAGAAGGATTTCCTCATCCAGGGCCGCGCGCTCTTTCGCCGATCCCGGGAAACCCTCTTCCCTGCCGAAGGCGACGCCGTACATGCGCTGGCTCGCCTGGAAGGACTCCGCGTCTACGGTAACGATTCCGCCCCGGAGCCGGGTACCCATCTCCGGAAAATCCTTCATGATTTGGGCGGCGTTGAGTACCGCATCGCTACCGCCCGTGCCGTAATTCAGGATGAAGTTACTTTCCGCGACCACGTCGACCGCGCGGAGCGTCGGACTGAGGCCGAGGTCCAGGCTGTTGTCCGTAAAGCCGGCCCCATCGGTATCCGAACCGTTCGTGAAGTCATAGCCGACGTTCAGGCCCAGCGTCGCGGCGAAGGGGTCGTTCGGGATATCCCGCTCGCCCGAGCCGGTAGGCGGCGACGCGACGACGCCGATCTTCCGGACCGGCATGGAAGACGGTTCTATATCGATCGTGAGGGAGAGGGCTTCTGCGTCGTAGGAGACCCTGATTCCGAGATCGGAGAGCCGGCTATCGGTGAGGTAGTGGGCCTCCGCCGCGGCGGAGTCGAGGAGGGAGGGCTGGAGGAAGCCGTCCAGTATGGACCGCAATAGGGCCGGAGAGAGGAACGGCTGACCTTCGGCATCCACTTCCAATTCCAGGGGGCCGCGCCTCTCGCCGTTCATGGTGAGATCTACGAGCGCCGTATCGCCGTTCACCCGCGCCGGAACCGAGATCCAGACGGCGAGGACTACGATGCCCAGGAACGGTCGCTTAATAGGCTTTCTCGTAGATGATTTTAGCCGCATAGGTCGTTCCAACGGTAGCTTCCGGTCGCGGGACGAAGGCTTTCCGGCTCGTGAGCGGCAGATAATTCGCTCCCGACAGGGATCCGAGTTCCTCGCTCGATAGCTGTTGGAGGCCATCCTCGCCTAATTCGATGCGGACGTCCGTCGCGACCACGTGGCGCTTCCCCGCGTTGCGTATTTCGACGGCGTACCCGGGCTCTCCGTTCTCTCCGAGCGCCCCGGTCACCGTCGGGACCAGATCGCAGGCGAAGGCCGCGTCGCCCACGTAGAGGGAGGCGATATAGCGGAACATGATCTTGAAGCCCGAAGTTCCGCTCCGCGCTGCCGCGGAATCTATCGGAACCTGTTCGGCGATGAATCGATAGCTTTTTTCGAAATCGGGTTGTGCGATTCCCTTCCACTGCACCTTCACGGTGCCGGTGCCGCCGGCCTCGACCAGGAGCCGGGAGGGGTAGACGACGAACAGGCCGTCGACGCTTTCGTTCGTTTCTTGTCCTTCGGAATCGACGCCTCTGGTGACCACGCGGAACCGTACGGCGACGCGGTCGGCGCCCTCGTTCTTGATCCTGAACGTGGCGATGCTCCCCGTCCCCGAGGGGATGAGGAGTGCCATCATAGGTTCCATGGTGAAGGCGCCGATATCGACCGATGCGAGCGTGACCAACATCGAAACGAGCAATCCGCGCAGCGCCTTCCCTTCCATGGCACGCTCCTTTTTTCTCAATTCGCGGCGATCGTGAACGTCAGGACGTCGGTATAGGTATCGGCATTCAGGAACTCGGAGGCGAAGGAAATCGCGAGGGTCTTCGTGGCTCCCACGGCCGAGGTCCTCTTGTCCGAGTTGCTGATGACGGCGGAACCGTTGACGAAGGTGACGGGATTGCCGTCGTAGGTCAGGCTGTAGGCCAGGGAGTCCTGAAGGCCGACCTCGGAGGTATCGGACTCCTTGAGGGTACCGCCGTTCGCGCTCGCCAGCGAGACCTTGTAGCCGGCTTTATTGTTCGAAAGCTCGTTCACGGCGGCGATGGCGAGGCCGCTCACCGTCGTGCCGATGGGCAGGTTGGACGCGTTCGGATCGGGCTGGACGAGGATGGACGTGACCGGCGCAACCACGCCGGAGAGGACGAGGGATCCGTTCGTGGCCGAGAAGCCGGGGATTGCCGCGCCGACCAAGAGCGCCGAAAGGACCAGGACCTTGTAATACGACTTTGCGTTCATAAAAACCTCCAATAGCCCTAAAAGGGTCTATGCACCATAAGAATAGCAATTAGCGTGCCAACATCGAGAAAGAGGCGTTGCGCGCAGGACGCTATAGATGGTGCCTGGAGAAAGAAATACGGATATGCGTGGAGTATTGGCGGAATGAACTAGTATCTCATCTTAAGCGAGGTTTTATGCAGAATGCATAGAAAAACGAAAAAGTATCGTAATATGCATCCTAGAAAGGATTTACCAGATTATGAAATTTGCATACCATGCATTTCGCATAGGCTCGCTCATTACTTCCGCATCAATTTGCGGCTGATCGTAGACTGGGATATCCCCAAAAGCTGAGCGGCTTGGGACTGATTACCGTTGCACCTATCCAAGGCGGCGCGGATATGGCGATCCGTCACTTCCTCCAGAGTCGGGAATCTACCTTCAAGGCCGATTTCGTCCGCCGCGGGAGCGGCGATGGGATCGGCTCCCCGTAAATCATCGTTGGCGGTCCGCGATCTTTGCGTACGCAGGTATTCGACGGCGTACGAGGCCGGAAGGGCATCGCCCTCGGCCAGAGTCATGGCCCCGTTGACGAGGGCGAAAAGCTCGCGCACGTTCCCGGGGAAGTCCCAGCCCTGGATGGCCGCGAGGAAAGCGTCGAGGCGCTTCGGTACCGCTCGCCCCAAGGAAACCGCCGCATCGAGGGCGAATTTCTCCACGAGGAGCGGTATGTCCTCGCGGCGTTCCCTGAGGGCCGGCACCGAAATATAGTGGATCGCCAAGCGGTAGTAGAGATCCGCGCGGAAGGATCCGTCCTGCACCTTCCGGAAGAGATCGGCGTTGGTCGCCAATACGAGGCGCGCCGAGCTGTGCTCGCTCCGGTCAGCGCCGAGGGGATAAAATTCCCCGTCCTGCAGGAACCTGAGTAGCTTAACCTGGGCATCGGTGCCGATATCGCCGACCTCATCCAGGAAGAGCGTGCCCCCGTCGGCTTCACGAACCAGGCCGCCCCGCCTCCCTTCGGCCCCGGTGTAGGCGCCCTTGACGTGGCCGAACAGCGTGTCGGCGAACAAGGTATCGTCCAGTCCCGCCACGTTCACGGGGATGAACGCTCCCGTCCGGCCCGATAAGTCATGGATGGCCCGGGACACGAGTTCCTTGCCGACGCCGCTCTCCCCCGCGACGAGGACCGCGAGGGGACTCCGGGCGATCCGCCGCATGATCCGGAAAATGCCGAACATGCGGGGGCTCCGGGTGATGATGCGGGCGAACGCGGGTTCGCGGGCCCACTCTTCCGCCTCGCCCGCAAGGATCCGGACCTCCTTCTGGAGCTCGATGATGGAGCGCACGTGCGTGATGATCATCATCAAGCGCGAAGGGGGAACGGGTTTGGCGATATAGTCGAAGGCGCCCCGCTTCATGGACTCCACGACGGTGGCGGGCCGATCGTCCGCCGTCACAACCGTGACGAGGGCGCCGTTCCCGGCCGCTATGACGTCGCTCAAGAGATCCGCGTCCCATCGATCGCCGAGATCGAGGTCAAGGAAGACCATGTCGAAGGATTGGGAGCCGAGAAGGGCGAAGACTTCCGCGGCGGAGGAGGCGCAGCGGAGCTCCGCCCCGGCCTGGGCCGCGACGAGCTTGGTTAGTTCAAGAACGGCGGGATCGTCGTCCGCCGCGAGGATGCGTAATAAGGACTTTTTATCGCCAACATGGTTCGGCATGCTTCACCGCGCCAATACCAGCCTTGAACGAAACCGACGGAAGGGATCGGAGGGCGGAAGGCCGGCTCCCGGCCCCCGATCCGTCGCGGCCTCGCGAAGCGCGATACGAGGCAGGTCTACTCCGCCTCTCCGAGATACGCTTTACGCACGCGGTCGTCGGCCAAGAGGTCGTCGCCCGAGCCCTGCAAGGTGATGCGGCCGGTCTCCAGGACGTAGCCGTAGTCGGCCTCCTCAAGGGCGGCCTTCGCGTTCTGTTCCACGAGCAAGACGGTAACGCCGGAAGCGTTGATCTCGCGTATGATGTCGAAGATCATACAGGACACGATGGGAGCCAAGCCGAGCGAAGGCTCGTCCATCATGAGGACCCTCGGTTTGGACATGAGGGCGCGCCCCACGGCGAGCATCTGCTGCTCGCCGCCCGAGAGGGTGCCGGCCTTCTGCTTCTCGCGCTCGAGGAGGCGGGGAAACAGCTTGAAGACCCGTTCGCGGTCGGCCTCTACCTCGTCTTTTGCTTTCCGGGCGTACGCGCCGAGGGTGAGGTTCTCGCGGACCGTGAGGTTCGGGAATACCCTCCGTCCCTCGGGAACGAGGACCACCCCGCCTTCCACGATCTCCTTGACCGGCTTTCCGGTGAGCTCCGCGCCGTTGAACAGGACTCGTCCGGTTGAGCTCTTCACGAGCCCGACGATGGCGCCGAGGGTCGTGCTCTTACCCGCGCCGTTCGCGCCGATGAGGGTGACGATCTTGCCTTCCGGGACCTCCAGATCGATGCCCTGGAGCGCGTGGATGCCGCCGTAGTGGACGGACAGGTTCTCTATCTTCAGCATGCGTTGGCTCCCAGGTAGGCTTCAATCACTTTCGGGTTCTTCTGGATCTCGGCCGGCGTGCCGTGCGCGATGGTCACCCCGTAGTCGAGCACGTACATGCGCTCGCAGACGCCCATGACCACCTGCATATGGTGCTCGATGAGGAGGATGGTGATGCCGAAGTCGCTGCGGACCTTGAGGATGAAGTCCATGAGGTCGCGCGACTCTTGGGGATTCATGCCGGCGGCGGGTTCGTCCAGGAGGAGGAGCTTCGGGTCGGTGGCGAGCGCCCGCGCGATCTCCAACCGCCGCTGCTTGCCGTAGGGCAGGCTCGTGGAGTTCTCGTCGGCCTGATCCGCCAAGCCCACCTGATCCAGGAGCCGCATGGCGAGTTCGCGCGATTCCCGTTCCTTCTTAAGGTAGGAAGGCAGCTTGAGCACCGCCTCCGCAAGGTTGGCGTTCATCCTGACGTGATGGGCAACGAGCACGTTTTCCAGAACCGTCATCTCCTTGAAGAGCCGGATGTTCTGGAAGGTGCGGGCCACGCCGAGCCGCGTGATCCGGTGCGGCATCATCCGCGCTATCTGCTTCCCGCGATAGGCGATGCTACCGGACGTGGGCTTGTAGACGCCGGTGATGAGGTTGAAGGCCGTCGTCTTGCCCGCCCCGTTCGGTCCGATGAGGCCGATGATCTGGCCCTCGTCGATCTCCATGGAAAGGTCGGAAACCGCGGTGAGGCCGCCGAAGGTCTTGGTGAGCTTATCGGTCTTGAGTATGGATGCCACGGCCTACTCCTTCTTCCCGGCGCCGACGGAGGCGTCCTTACGGAACCTGCGGGGAAGCAGACCGGCCTTGGCGAACGTATCCCAGGATAATTCCTTGTTTCCCATGAGTCCCTGTTGCCTATAGAGGATGACCGCCATGAGCATGACGGAAAACACCACCATGCGGATGCCCGGCACGCCCTCGGTCTTGAAGAAGATGAAGTTGAGCGGACCGTCAAGGAAGCGGAGCGCCTCCATGAGTATCGTCACGACGATCGCGGCGATCACGGAGCCGGAGATGGAGCCGATGCCGCCGAGCACCACGATGAGGAGGACGTCGTAGGTTTTGAGGAACTGGAATTGCTTCGGGTCGATGGTCGTCAAGTGGTGGCCCAAAAGGGCTCCGCCGACGCCCGCGAAGAAGGCGGAAATCACGAAGGCCAGGAGCTTCATGCGGAACACGTTCACGCCCATGGCCTCCGCCGCGATCTCGTTGTCGCGGATGGCCTTGAAAGCCCTCCCGTAATTGGACCGAACCAGGGAGACGATGAGGATCAGGGTCATCGCCGCCGATCCCCATGCCCACCAGACGTTCGTGAACCGGGGCAGGCCCTTGAGGCCGAGCGCGCCGTTCGTGACGCTTTGGAGGTTCGTGAACACTACGCGGATGATCTCCGAGAAACCCAGGGTCGCGATGGCCAAGTAATCATCCCTGAGGCGCAGCACCGGGGCTCCGATCAGGAAGCCGGCGAAGGCCGCCACGAGTCCCGCGATCACGAGCGCCGGAAGGAACGGCATGGAGATATTCGCCAACCAGGGCTCGATGGGCTTGAGGAAGAAGTTCATCTCCTTCTGCGCGGTCGTCAAGGTGAGGAGGGCGCAGGCGTAGGCGCCGACCGACATGAACCCCGCGTGGCCCAGGGAGAAGAGTCCCGTGAAGCCGTTCAGCAGGTTCAGGGAGAGCGCCAGGATGATATTGACGGCGCAGAGCTTGAAGATCTGCATAGCGAAGGGATCCAGCGCGGCGTCAGCCAAGAAGAGGAACGCCACGAAGAACGCGATCGCCGCGGCGGTGAACATAACGTTCCGGGTGTCCTTGAATGGGATTTTCATACCTTCTCCCCCTGGTTCTTGCCTAAAAGCCCCGTAGGCTTCACGAGGAGGACCACGATCAGCAGGATGAAGGCGAAGGCGTCGCGATAGCCGGTGAGATCCGGCAGAAAGGCGATCGTCATGATCTCAATGAGTCCGAGCAGGAAACCGCCGAGGACCGCGCCGCCGATGGAGCCGATGCCGCCGATGACCGCGGCGATGAAGCACTTGAGGCCCGGAACCACGCCCATGAGCGGGAGGAGCTGGGGATATTTCAGCGACCACATGATGCCGCCCATGGCGGCCAGGATCGATCCGATGCCGAAAGTGAAGGAGACCGTCTTGTCCACGTCGATGGCCATGAGCCGCGCGGCATCCTGGTCGGTGGAGACGGCCCGCATGGCCATCCCGATCTTGGTCCGGTGGACGATGATCAGGAGGATCGCGAGCAGGATGAAGGTGACCAGGGGAATGAAGAAACTGACGCTCACTATGGAGACGCCGCCGAGCTTCACCACGGTGGAAAAGAGTTCGGGGACCGCGAAGGCCTTGGGCCGCGCGTCGAAGAATACGATCGCGAGATTCTCGATCAGGAACGAGGCGCCGATCGCGCTGATCATGATCGATATGCGCGGAGAGCTGCGCAACGGCCGGTACGCGACCCGTTCCAAGCCGATTCCGAAGAGGCACGTGAGGCCGACCGCGACGAGGAAAGCGACCCACCAGGGCATGACGGCGGCAGAGACGAGATAGAACGCGATATAGGCGCCGAGCATGAATACGTCGCCGTGGGCGAAGTTGATCAGGCGCAGGATGCCGTAGACCATCGAATAACCGATGGCGATGAGGGCATAGAGGCTGCCCAGGGAGAGGGCGTTCGCCAAATGCTGGAAAAACGTGCGTGGGTCCATGGATCCTTCCCGGGGTGGAAAAGGAATACGGGCTGTCCGGGTGGCTTCGCGCCTCCCGGACAGCCCATTAACGTATTCCCTTTCCCTGGATACGCGCCGAACCGGCGCCGAGCGTCAGGGCTTTACGGTGGTCAGATACTGGAACTTACCGTCCTTGACGACCTTGATGACCGCGTCCTTGACGGCGTTGCGCTCCTCGTTGATCGTAATGGAACCGGCGGCGCCCTCGAAGTCGGTGGTCTTGGCGATCTGGTCCCGGATCTTCACCGAGTCGGTGGAGTCGGCTTTCTTGATCGCGTCCAGGATCACGAGGTACGCGTCGAAGCCGAGGGCGGCGACCGCGGCGGGCTCTTTGTTGTACTTGGCGCGGAATTCCTTGAGGAAGAGTTCGCTCGTCGCGTTGATGGGCACGTCGTTGGCGAAGAAGGTGGAGATGACGGAGCCTTCCACTTCCTTGCCGCCGACCTCGAGGAAGGCAGCCTCGTCCCAGGTGTCGCCGCCGAGGAAGGGGGTCTGGATGCCGAGCTGGCGAGCCTGCTTCTCGATGAGGGCGCTCTCGGTGAAGTTACCGGGGGCGAAGATGACGTCGGGCTTGGACTTGGCGATGTTGGTGAGCTGGGCGTTGAAATCCTGGTCGCCGGTGTTGTAGTCGGAAACCGCCACGACCGCGTTCGCGTCGCCGGTGAGGGCCACGAAGCTGTCCTGGAAGAATTTGGCCAGTCCCACGGAGTAGTCGTTGGAAACCTCGCGGATGATCGCGGCTTTCTTGGCGCCGACGTTCTTGAACGCGTAGGTCGCCATGACCTCGCCCTGGAAGGGATCCAGGAAGCAGACGCGGAAGTAGTACTCGTTGCCCTTGGTCACGTTCGGGTTGGTTGCGGAAGCCGCGACCGCGGGGATCTTGGCCTCGGCGAAGATCGGGCCGCCCGACATGGACAGCGAGGAACCCCAGCTGCCGATGACGGCGTTGACCTTGGCCTTCTGGGCCAACATCGTGGCCGCGTTGGCCGCTTCGACCTTGTCCGACTTATTGTCGGCCGTGACCAGCTCGACGGTATATTCTTTTCCGCCGACGGTGACCGTCGGGTAGAGCGCGTTGGCCAGCTTGATGCCTTCCGCCTCGTCCGCGCCGCCCGCGCCGTTGGCGCCGGTGAGCGGCTCGAACACGCCGATCTTGATCACGTTGGATTTCGCGGCATTGCCGCACGCGGCGAGCGCGATCGACGCTAGCGCTACGATCGCTACGATTGAGATACGTTTCATCCTTTATTCCTCCTCAGTCCCATAGGGACCGAGACTGCATAATAGATGCATACATATGCGTTGTCAACGAATAGAGGGAGTTAGTCAGAAGCCGGCGAGGAAGCAAACGCCGATGAGAAGGATGGAGCGGATC
>JAEWSV010000153.1 GCA_023398155.1 Spirochaetota bacterium | reverse complement strand
CTCTCCATGATATATTTCTAACAGCCCGAAGGCTGAAAGAATTATCTAGAAGAATCGCAAGGCCTAAGCCTCGCTTTCCGCTCTCTTTCGTACGCTAATGAAACGCTTTCGCGTTCCATTTTGGCAGAATTGAGCAGAGCTCAATTCTGCGGAAATAGAAGCGTTTACTTCTATTCTCGCTGCTTTCCTTCCCGTCCCTATATTACCAAAGATCCTGCGTTCCCTCGCCCTTTCAGGCTCGAGCTCGCTGCTGACGTCCACGGCTTCCACCGTTTCCGTCTGTCGCTTCCAGCAACTTCCGTGCCAGATGCGCTCCGCTCTTCAGCGGCGAGCGGGACCTTATCACGGCCTCCGCTCTCTTGTCAAGCCGATTTCAAGATCTTTTCTCGATCTTTCGTTCGGCGCCAGGCCCTCGCGAACGCCGTAGCGTCCGCTGGAATCCGCGCTTTCAGGCGAAGCGATACCCTCTCTCCGCCGCATTACGGCGGAATCGTAGGTCATGGCTTCGCGTTTTCAACTGAAGTTATTGCCTACGGGCAGAAGCACCAACGGCAGATCAGATCAGTCAACTGAAGGCGAAGGAGAATATACTACCGATCGAACGCTTGCGCAAGGGCTTTTCTACGAATTCGCTTACGATTTGTTCAGCTCCGCCTCGCGCTTTTCGATGGAATCGCGTACTACCGCGATCTCCGCGAGCAGGCCCTTAATGACGGCGTCCTCACGAGAAACGGTCTCGGCGGAAGCGTCCGAGAAATTCGAATACACCTCGGTTCCGAGGCGGGCCATCAGTTTCTGGGCTTGGCTCTCGAGCTGCATGATTTCGAACTTGAGCACGCCCTTCTCGCCGAGATCCTGAGCCTTGGCGCCGGCCTTGGACACGAGATCCTTCGATACATTCATCCCTTGCTCGACGAGATCCCTCATCTTGTCGCCGAAAGTCATGCCGCCTCCTATTTCTTGCGGATTCCGAGGATGGTCAGATCATCGTACTGCTCATCCTCTTTTATATGAGTATAGTACATATACTCCGGGTGCAACGGATTTTCCTTGGTACGGGAACAGTAGGCGCGATACTGATCGAAGCGCTCCTTGAGGAAGTCGTCAACCTTCCGGTCCACCAAGACGCGCGAATCCTCACCCGCCGACGGATCGCGGTACATACGGAACACCTTCTCAACTGCGACGAGGGCCATGATCATTTCCTCCACCGAACCCGCGCACCGAGAAAAATCGAAGTCGAGTTTTTCCCCGGGATTCGGATCGTGGTACTTGGCTAGGCTGAAACGGCCGCCCTTCATCACCGTTTCGAGGATGGCCTCCACCCTCTCGTAGCCGAGTTCCTCGTCGGCCTGCCCGACGCTATGGTTTCCGTGCGGGGTATCCTTGGCCGCGCCGCCTTCCGTACACTCGATCTCCTTATAGTTAGAATCCCGGAAGCGTCGCTTGGCCTCTTCGATACCGTCGGTATAGAGCAGTAGGGTGTCTCCGACGTCGAGCTTGAGCTTCTGGATCGGATAGCCGCTCTTCATTTCGACCATGAAATTGGGGAAGACGCCCGCAGTCGGGGTCTCGGCGAGTTTCGTGAGCTTCATGCGGCCTTCGGAAGCGTCGTACCAGTGCACGATGTTGTCGCCAGCGTTGCAGAAATGAACCTCGCCGGTAGCCGAATCGAAGAGGCAAAGCGTGAACGCGGCGAAGCGGCCTTTGAATCCCCGTGACTCGATGAAATCGTTGATCTGGTAAACGACCCGGTCGATCTGCATCCCTTCCTTGGTCGGTTTCCAATTCTTGAAGAAGTTGAGGAAGAGGGTCGCGACCTCGATCATGATGAGGGCCGCCGGGACGCCCTTACCCGCCACGTCGCACTTGATTACCGCGTAATAGCGGTCGTCGAGCTTCAGGTAGTCGAAGTAATCGCCCGAAACGCCTTTCGCGCCTTCATAGTAGCCGAAGAACTCAGCGGTGGCCGTATCGGTGCGGCCGGTGGTAAGTTTGTTCCCCTGGCGATCGGTCTCCAGCGGGATGAACATCTTCTGGACTTCCTTGCCGATAGTGAGATCCTGCGAAGCCAGAGCCGCTTTCACGAGTCCGTGAGTCATGTCGTTGATGGTGTCCCCGAGCACGGCGATCTCGTCCTTGCTCTTGACGGCGATGTCCTTACCTGCAAGGTCGGCCTTGTTCTCGGTGTCGCGGATGGTCTCGACATGGGCGACGAGGCGCTTGATCGGGCGGATGATGACCGAGGACAGGATCAGGGCGCCGACGACGCCCATGGCGAGCGCGGCGAGGGCGACGAAGAGGGTCGTCTTGAACAGTTCCGCGCGGCCGGCGGCGATTTCGGAGACGATGGAATCGACGGAGACTTCCAGGCGCACGAGGCCTCGGAAATAGAGGTCCTCGGAGCCTTGGCGGTACATGACCGGCTTGAAGAACACGAAGACGCGCCCGTCCCCGGTGAGCCGCTCCGTCGGGAACTCCGGCTCGGAGCCGATCTCCGCGGCCAGGGCCGTCAGGCGTTCGTTGAGCCGCGCTTCCAAGGTCCTCGTCGTGGCCTGGATATCGTCGCGGCGGCGTACGCTCTCGCGGTCGGTGCTGAGGGCGAGCTTGAGTCCTTCCTGGGTAAGGTCCGCGATGCTCGCCGAGATGTCTCCGACTTCGAGCCGGGCCCGCTCGTCGAGTTCCTTCGCGATGGTTTTTAGGCGCCGCGAGAGCAGGTCCTCCAGGCGGGAAACGCCCGCCTGGAAATCCGCCGTGTCGATCTTGGACTCGATGTCGGGATCGTTCGTGGCCCAGACGTGGTCGCTGAAGATGGTGGCGTCGGAGCCGAAGCCCGTGATGGTCGCGTAGCGGGCCTCGGGGACTGCCGCCGCCTGCGCGGGCAGGAAGCCGAGCTCCAGGACGTTGCGGCTCGGGAGATAAGCCCTGGCGCCGGAAGCCAGGCTGTCCATGAGAACCCGCGATCGGTCTTTGAGGCCCCGGAGCAGCGTCTGCTCCTGGGTACGCGTCATGAGGATGGACAGGGGGACCGAGACGATCACGACGACCACCACGACCAAGACGCTCGTGAAGGAGGCGAGTTTGAGGCGCAAGCCTCCTCCCCGCTTCCGTACCGCGACCTCGCGCGCTTTCTTTTCCGAGGGCATAAGATCTCCCGTGATGAGCGCGGCCACCTCCAAGCGGATGGCCGCGCTTTCGCTTAAGACGTCCCCGATCCCGCGTACGGAAACGGTGAGGCCGAGTGCGCCGAGGATCATGACGGCGGCGAGGGCCAGGAGAGCCGAGTCGAAAACGAACCGGCGAGTCTCGAGGCGGCGCCACGAAGGCTCCCAGACCTGCGCGTAATCCCCGAACTTAACCGTGCCCGACTCATCCACCGCGACGAGCGGCGAAGTCATGCGGAGGCCGCGCGTGGGATGGACGACGCCGATTCGATAGGTCCCCGCTTCCATATCCTCCACGCGGAGGCCGGCGATCTCCCGGTCCGACAATACCCTATAATCGCCGCTTTCCAGCGAGAATTCCCGATCGTAGGGTTCTATCCCATCGCGGTCCAAGAAGACGCGCGAGACCGCGCCGCCTTCCGCGAAGCCGCGCCCGAGGATGCGGAGGGAAAGGACGCCCTGGTCGTCGCGTTGGGCGTCGGCGAACGTTATATAGGTATAGGGCACGTACTTGTTCGCCCGGAAAATATAGCTCGTGCTCTCGCCGATGTTGCCGACCTCGTCGACCGCCGAGACGGTGAAGCGCCAGACGCCGTCGTCGCGGTTGACGAACGAGGCGGAGGAAGCGGGGCCGAGGGAGCGGGGAACGATCCGCTTGGCGGGAAAGTCGGCCGCGACGGCGGCCTCGAATGTCGCCTCGTCCATATCGGCATAACGGTCAAGCGGCGCGAGGTATTCCAGGTTCCAGGCATAACCGGCGATGTCGGAAGCGGGAGGAGGATTCCATTCGATGGAGAAGCTATTGGAAGCCAGGAAGCCCCGCTCGTCCCGCGCCGGGCTCAAGATGTTCGCGGTGGGAGGCGGAGTCGTATCGCGCAGGAATTCGATCCGCGCCGGCGCGGACCAGTTGCCCGCGTAATCTTGCGCGATCACGGAGAAGTACCACGGGCCGTCTTCCGTCGCGACCCGTTCCGCGGACGTATTGATCGCGTAGGCCATGACGCGCCGCGGAGGCGTCTCGTCCTCGTTCATGCTCCACGAGTAGGCGTAGCCCGCGATGCCCGAGGTATCCTCGCCTACTCGCCAAGAGAAGCGCGCGGTATCGCGGCGCACGCGCGCGCCGGGCTGGAAATTCTCCGCCGCGAGGATCGGAGTAGGCACCGAGCGGTCCGGCTCCAAAAGGAAGATTCGATCAGCACCGCGCGACTCGGCCTGCCAGAACACGAAAAGGCCGTCTTGATCCTGTGCCGGCCGGACGAAGGCCGCGTCGCTTCCGGGCGGGGAAAGCTCAACGTCTTGCCACTCGATGCCTTCCTTCTGAGCGAGGTAGACGCGATTACGGCCCCGTCGGTTGTCGAACCAGACGATCGTCGGCCTACCGTCCCGTTCGAAGACGATGGGATTGTTGCAGTAGGCGCCGGCGGTGGTCACCCGGTCGATTTCTCCGACGATAGTCCCGTCCTGGGCGAGGGTAGCCGCGTAGATCTGCGGCGAACCGATGCCCGCCCGCCGCTCCCATGCGAGGAAAAGGGAATCGTTGACGCTCGAGAGGTGCGCGCGCTGGTTGTCGAAGAACTCGGCTTCCGCCCTCGTCTGGGCCACGGGATCGCGGAATCCGGTCACGAGCCGGGCCTGAGACCAGGTCCTGCCGCCGTCAGCGCTCGATTTCAGATAGAGCTGAAAGGTCGGCCTGAGAGCGGTGGAAAGGGACTGGAACACGACGTAATCCCTTCCGAACGCCGCCACGTGGGAAGGCAAGAAGTTGAGCCTGAGCCCTGCATCGGTCACGAAGGGCTCGAAGGGAGACCACGAACGGCCGTCCTCTGAGCGGGCGACATGGATGGAGAGCGACTGCTCGGCGCCGCGGGTGACGAATAGGAGATACCCCCCGTCAGCTCGGACGAAAATGCGCGGAGCGACCGCGCTCTCCGATCCGCCCGCCACGACGGACTTGGAAAAGCTGCGCCCTTCGTCGTCCGAGATGAGGAGTTCGGTGGTGGAATCCGAAGCCGCCGTCGCGAGAAGTATCCGCCCCCGGCCGTCAACCGCGAGGCTCGCGATGGCCGGTTCCGCCCGGGAGTAGGCGTACGGTCCGGCCACGGCGCGCCGGACCTGCCAGGCTTGTCCGGCGCGCTTAACCGCGAGGGAAAGGCGCACGCTCACGCCGCCGTCTTCCAGGGGGACGGATTCCTGCCAGGCGAGGGCCAAAAGGCCGTCGCCGGCGGCCGAGATCGGGAAGCGGCCGGCGCCGTCAGTGAAGGGAGCCGGCGCTTCCCAGTAGAAATCGGAAAGGCCGAAAGCGCGGCCGAACGAGAGGAAGGCGAGCGCGAGGAGGAGGCCGGCCCGGATCGGAGCGCGTCTCATAGGCGGGCCTGGATCCTTCGCTGCAGCTCCAGGATGCGGGACGAGTTCTTGTTCCTGCTATCCTGGAGCAGTTGCTCGACGATGGCGAGGGCCACGATGGTGTTGCCCTTCTGGAGCTCCTGAACGGCGCGCTGGTATTCCCGCTCCGAAGCGCTCGAAAGCACCACGACGGCTTGTCCGCCGAGGTCCGTCTGGATGCGGTCCTTCAAGGAAACCGCGGTCTCGTTGCTCGGATCCAGTTTCAAGGCCTCGTTGAGCTGTTCGAGCGCTACGGGGAACTGGCCGCGGAGGTTGGCGTTGACGATCCGGCTCGCCGCGCGGGTGAGCTCCGTTGAACGGGCCAGGGCTTTCGGATCGGGCGGTCGGAGCCTGAGTCCAAGATCGATCTCGGCCTGTTCGATGATGGCCCGGAGGCCGGGATATCGGGGATTGATTTCCGCGAGGTCCTGGAGTTCGGAATACGCCTCTTGGGGCCGGCTCTTGAGGCTCCCCTGGGCTTCGAACACCTTTCGCCGGAAGGTGTCGTTGAAGGCTTCAGGATCGATAAGCTGATCGATCTTGAGATCGAGGAGGGCCGCTTCCTGGTTGATGGGGAAGACGATGCGGACTTCCTGGATCCGCTTCTTGGCTTCATCGAAGCGCGCGAGCGCGTCCGTCTTGCGCCGCGCTTGGAGGAGGGAGCGGCCCTCGTCATACGCGAGCCGAGCGAAGCTGAGGAGCTGGCTCATCTCCGCGTAAAGAGGCGCGGTAGGCGGTATCGTGCGGCCGGTCTTGATGGAGAGGGCGCCCCGGACCAGGGTGAGCCAATAGGCGACTTCCGGCTCGTCCTGCACGTTCGTCGTCCTCCAGCGGTTCTGCGCCTGGGCGAGGGATTCCTCGGCTCGATCGAAGGCGCCCGAGAAATAGGCCGTCTTGGCTTGGGTAATGAGCCGGCGCACGTCGCGTACGACCGCCTCGTTTTCCGTCTTCGAAATCTCCGCGGAAAGGGCGAGGAGTTTAGCGTCGCGCTCAGAGCGCAAGGCAACGGATTCCTGGATCGAAAGGGAGAAGTCGTACCGTTCCCCCGCCCGTTGGACACGCTCGCGGGCCCGATCGAAGTCCGCTCGAGCGAGGGCGGAGCGAGCCTCTTCGTAGCGTCGATCGCCTTCAATCCGCGCGCTTTCCGCGCGGCTGGCGCGATCGCGCGCCTGGGCCAACGACGCCCGCGTGCGCGAAAGCTCTTCGGCGCTACGTCCGGCGAGGGTCCGGATGGAAGCGGCGACATCCAGGGAACGAGCCTCGCCGCTGATCCGGGCGGGTTCTCCCGATAGAGCCGCGAGCAACGCGGCCGCGGCTGCTGCGACCTTGCCGGTTTCCGCTTCCGCAGAGAGTAAGACGGGGATGCTTTCCGCCGGATACTTGGGATCTGTCGCGGCCGCTCCATCGAGGAGCATCCTGCCGCGATCGATCTCCGCGCTTTCCTTGCCGAGCGAACGCTCAAGATCGGCGGCCGCGAGGGAATAATGGCGCACGGCGATGTCTACCTCGGCAGTCGTAGCGATCTTCCCGACGGAAACGAAAGACTCGCGGGCGGCCGCGACGTAAGCCGGCCCGCTCTCGTCTACCACGGAAGCCGCGCGGTAGGACGCCAACTCCGCGGCGTACTCGTCTATCTCGGCCAGGGCGCCTTCTATCCGGGCCGAGAATTCCTGGAGCGAGGCTCGGGCGCTGGTAAGGGTTTCGTCCCCGGCCTGAGCCTCGACCTCCCCCTTCCCTTCTACGATCTCGGCCAAGGCGATCGCCTCCCGGACCGCGGCCGCCTGATACCGCGACGCGCGTGCGAGCGCGCGGTACTTGAGGAAGGCAGGCGGTTTTCCGGCGACGATCGAACGGCCGTAGCTCGTGAGGGCCGGACTCGCTTCCGACCCGGCGACGGCCGCCCATAGGCCGATCGTTCGCTGCGCGAACTCCGCGTACCGTCCGCTCGCCTCAAAGGCGACCGCGGCTCCCCGGCGATCGGCGGAGCGGGACAGCTCGAGCGCTTGCGCATAGGCGCGATCAGCGGCCGCGGCGGCCGCGCCCTGCGCCCGGTTGGCGGCTTCTATCCAGAGGGTATCCATGGCGCCGAGCACGCCCTCGGGCCTGATCTCCGTTTTCCTACCGAGGACGAAGCGGTAGGCGAAGGGCAGGAAAGAGTTTTCCCCGAGTTCCTTGTCCGCGCCCTGCAGCAACAGGAATTGGTTCTCAAGGCCGCGCCCGGCGGACGCCGCCGAATTGCGGATAGCGGCGAACTCCAAGAAGACCTGCTCCGCGGCGGCGTAGGCGGCGCCGAGGCCTTGGAGTCCGCCCTGGCCCTCGGCGGCCTTCGCGGCAGCCTCGAAGGCCGCGGTCGCCGCGACGACGCGCTGGATAAGGTCGTCGAACCGCAGGATGTCGGACCCGATCCGGCGCAAGGAACTGTCTACGCGGGAAATCACCAGGGAACCGTACGCCGCGGCATCGAACTCGTCCCGGTACAGTACGAAGCCGTCGGTGTAGCGGCGCGCCGCCGCGACGTAATCGCCCTGATCGATGAGCTTCCGTCCATCCGCCATGATACGCTCGAACTGGTTTCGGTTGTAGGTGAAGAGCGCCGTTTCCTTCGTCCGCAGGATGAACTCGCGCGCCGCCCGGTTGGGGGCCGCTTCCAGGGCCTCAAGCCGACGTATCATGCTCAATTTCCGCTCGTCGTTGGTCGGGTCGTTGACCAGGATGTCGAGGAGATCGCCCGCGAGCGCGTTGTATTCCTCGCGCATGCGCACGATGCGCTGAAGGCGCCGCTGAGCTTCGTCGAAACGCTTGGGGTCGTCCTTGATCAAGGCCGTGAGCGCGAGTATGGCCTCATTGTACCGACGCTCCCCGATGAGGGTGTCGGCCTTGGACATAGGATCTTCCCTCCGGCCTCCGGCATGGACGGTCGGCACGATCGCCGAGAGGAGAAGGACGATCGTCAGGACGAACGTGGTCCGCGGGAAAACGCGGACGGTGTGGCTCATACGCTGACGTTCCCCCTGTCGCTATAGTATCGGTTCACGCTCCCGAGCGCTATACTATAGAAAGGCGATGCTCCAAGATGTATACTTAGGGCAACGATATGCCACGAACGAAGCTCGCAGCGTCGATACTGCTCTGTGGCCTGGTCACATCGGCTCTCGCCATCGATATGTCTAATGACACCTACGTCGACATATCCGAATACCTTGAAGAGTTGTACGGCATCGATCCGAACGAGGGCCTGACCACGCTTCCCACGCTCAACGTCCCCATGGGAGGGCGCGCCGAGGGCATGGGAACCGCCTTTTCCGCGGTATCCGATGACGCGTCCTTCATCGAATGGAATCCCGCGGGATCGTCCCGGCTGCAACGTACGGAACTCGCCTTTTACCACAATAACTGGATAGCCGACAGCAAGGTCGAGGGCGCCGTGTTCACCACCAGGCTCGGCGAACTGGGCCTCGCCGCGAGCGGAAAATGGCTCTACCTTCCCTTTACCGAATACGACGAATACGGCGACCGAGCTTCCAAGGGCTATTATTCGGAAGCCGTAGCCACCCTCAACGCCTCGTACAACCTGCTCGCCGGCTATTACTTCACCGGCCTTTCCGTAGGCGCTAACCTCAAAGGGGCCTTCAGGCTCATGCCGGATTATTCCGACGATGAGGGGAACGTCATCGCCGGCTCGGGTAAGTCCCAGTCCGTCTTCGCCCCCATGGTCGACCTGGGATCGCTGACCCGTTTTAATGTCCTGAAATTCTATCAAGCCCGGGAAAAGAACGCCTCCGCGGCGGTAGTCCTCAAGAACATGGGGCCTCCCGCGTTGGACGAACCCCTCCCCACCGCCTTGACCGCGGGCGTCTCCTACAAGCCGATTCGCCCCCTGCTCATCGCCTTCGACTATTCCATACCGATCAACTTGCAGGATCCTGCGCTGTCGGAGCGCCACTACTGGGCATGCGGGGTCTCCACGACCGTGACGAAATTCCTCACCATGCGGACGGGCCTGCTCGCCAAGGGCACGAACATGCGGTTCACGATCGGCAGCGCGGTCACCCTCATGGGGATAGATATCGATATCAACTATACCCTGGATCTCCTGACCCAGCTCCAGCCGCTCAATCGCGTGAGCCTCGGCGCCCGCTTCAATCTGGGAGACGGCGGACGCGGAGAAAAAACGAAAAAGGTGGATGAACTCTATCTCCGCGGTCTTGAGGAATACGCCAACGGCAACCTGGACGAAGCGATCCGCTACTGGGAAGAGGCGCTCGTCCTGGACCGGGGATTCGATCCCGCGCGTGAAGGGCTCCAGACCATCAAAGCCGCCCGGGCGTTGGAAGAGCGGATAGACGACATCCGACGTCTGGAATAAGGGCCTTCTGGAAGCCGGGATCCCGGCGTCTCAGCGTTTCGTCCGGAAAATACGGTAGTTGATATCCGGGAAAAGGTTGTGCCGACGCTCCAGATTCGTAAGCCACTCGGTACTGATATAGTTGCCCCCGAGCGATTCATAAATCGTCGTAAAGTTCCGGATGCTTTCTTCGACCCGAACCTTCGCGTAGTCCGGCGAGCCGCGATCCTGCATCATGTAGGCCCAATCGGACGCCTGGGAGAGCAGGATTTCCCGCGCGGCCTGATTGAGGGCGCGTTCTTTAAGGCCGCTGTCATCGGGGAACCGCTCCGCGAGCTCGATCATACGATCCACCGAGCGTAGGATGTGCCGATACGACCAATCATTCGAAGCGTCGAGCCAGGTCTCCGCGTATCCGTTCTTACCCCATGTAGAAAATTCCGGAGTCGCCGTTTGAGGAACGGTATAGCGGGAGATTATGTCGCTCGGGGCGACGAACTCCAAGCCTTCGCGTTCGGCGCCCCTCCGGAAGATTTCTTCAAGGAAGGAAGGCCCCTCGAACCACCAGTGGCCGAATAGTTCGGCGTTGTACGCGCAGACCGCGAGGCCTCCGTCCGAGTCTCCCGATAAGCCGGCGACCGATGCCGCGGACTTCGCCCTCGAGTCCAGGAACGCCTCCGCATGGACGGCGACGCGCTCGGCCGCCCGATCCGGAGCGTAGAGG